>NZ_JBFUDR010000383.1:0-5019 GCF_056404615.1 Massilia sp. P2_C2
CGGCGGACCGGCCACCGTGCTGGTCAAGCTGTGCGGCGTGTTCGCGGGCCTGAGTCTGTTGATGTTCGGCGGCGGCTATGTGTCCATCCCCGTGCTGCAGCATGCGGTCGTCGATACGTATGGCTGGGTCACGGCGCGCGAATTCGCCGATGCGATGGCGCTGACCCAGCTCACGCCCGGTCCTGTGCTGATCGGCGCCGCGTTCGTCGGCCTGAAGGTGGGCGGTTTTGCCGGCGCGTTTGCCGCGACCGTGGGCATCTTCGTACCGACGGCGGTGCTGATGGTCGGCTGTGCGCACCGGCTGCGGCGCTGGTACGCAGCCCCCGCGCTGCAGTCGGCACTGCGTGGCGTACGCGCGGCCGGCGCCGGCATGGTGATCGCGGCGGCGGTCACGATCGGCCGGATGGCGGCGCCGGTCTGGTTGTCCCCCTTGTTGTTCGCGCTGGCGCTGCTCCTGATGCTGCGCTGGCGCGTCGAAGCGCTCTGGGTCGTGCCGCTGTGCGGCGCACTCGGATTTTTTCTACTCTGAGGAGAAAGCATGGATTCGAAACCGGCAGTCGAGAACAAGCGTCCCCGCCCATTGCTGATGATGCCGCTGCGCCGTTGCGGCAGTCACGCGCTACGGCTGCGCATGAACTTCAACCCGGAGTTCTACTCGCCTTATCCGCTGCACATCGTCGACTTCATGCCGCTCGTGCCGCTGTACGGCGATCTGGCGGATGACCGTGCCTATTTCCGGCTGGTCGTCGACGTCGTCGGACTGCAGGCCGTCAGCATGGTCAAGTGGCCGGACATGGTGTTCGACCCGGTCGAGATCTTCGAGCAGCTGCGCCACGAGCCGCGCAGCGTGCACCGCATCGTGTGGGAGCTGCTGCTGCGCTCGGGCGAGCGCACGGGCGCGAAGATCGTGATGGACAAGTCGCTCGACAGCGTCCATTACGCCGACGAACTGATGCGCCTGTTCCCGGACATGCTGTTCCTGAACGTCGTGCGCGATCCGCGCGGCCAGGTGGCCTCGATGAACAAGGCCATCATCCACGACTTCGACAGCACCCTCAACGCACGCACGTGGGTGCAGGCGCACGACGCCGCGCGCGCGCTGCTGGCGCGCCATCCCGAGCGCGCGCTGACGATCCGCTACGAAGACTTCCTGCTCGACCAGGAAAACACGCTGCGACAGATCTGCCGTTTCATCGGCATCGATTTCCTGCCGCAGATGCTCGACGTGACGCACTCGCCGGAGGCGCGCAAGATCGCGAAGATGTCGGCGCTGTGGGAATCCAACTGCTTTGCGCCGATCCCGGCCAACGCCGACAAGTTCCGGCAGCAGCTGGCGCTCGACGAGATCCGCGTGATCGAGACGCAGGCGAAGGAGCACATGCGCACGTATGGCTACGAGTTGATGACGGCGGCCGACGCCGAGCTCACCGAAGCGTCGTTCGAGGCGGCGCGCGTGCGTTCGCAGACGGCCCGCCAGGCCGCGTGGCAGGACCTCGAACTGGCGAACTTCCGCGACTATGTATTGCGCAAGGCGCGCGCCGACTACCTGGCGCAGGTCCGGGCCCGGCTCGAACAGGGGGCGGCGGACGTCAAGGCAAGGGCGCCGGCCAAGCTGGACGAGCTGAAGGAGGCGTTCGAAGTGACCGATTAAGAACCTGTCCCGGTAGGGTGCCCCCCCCCTGTGCCCACGCGTGACGTTCGCGGTATGTTGGCGTTACGCGTGGGCACGGGGTGCCCACCCTACGGGCCTCTTAGCCGTGCTGGCGACAGGTAATAATTGGTGATAATGTAATCCGAACGCTTTCCGCTTGCCGAAGATCCGCAACGCGATAGCCATGACCCGGCCGCCACGACCCCGCCGCCCCACGATGACCGACATCGCCAGGCTGGCCGGCGTCTCGCAATCGACGGTGTCGCTGGTCATCAACCACATGAGCGGGGCGAAGGTCTCGAAGACGACGCCCGACACGGTGCCCGTAGGGTGCATTCAATCCCAATCGCTGCCCGTCTCCTCGTCGAACGCCTTGCGGTCCCGTGAAATCATGGCCTCCAGCTCCTCGCGCGCCTGCTTGGCCATCGATACGAACTTCTCCCGATCCTTGTAATACGGGTACACCGCGTCGAGACTCTGCCGGTTGTAGCGCCGGAACTTCAGCGCCGCCATCCGCGTCGCGTAGGCGCTCTGGCCGAGGCCCGCGGTGAGCACGTGACGGCCGAGGCGCAGCGCGGATTCGAACGTCTCGCGTTCGATGAGTTCGACGCCACGGTCCATCAACTGGTAGTAGTGCGTGACGTTGCGGGCCCGCGCGAACACGGGCAGGTCGGGATACTCGCGCCGCACCGCGTCCACGAGTTTCAGGCTGTCCTCGATGTCGTCGATGGCGACGACGACGGCGCGCGCCTTCGCCGCGCCCGCCGCGCGCAGCAGGTCGGGGCGCGACGCGTCACCGTAGAACACCTTGAAGCCGAAGTGGCGCAGCACCTCGATCTGGTCGGGGTCGTGGTCCAGCACCGTCAGCCGGACGTGGTTCGCGTGCRGGAAGCGGCCGACGATCTGGCCGAAGCGGCCGAAGCCGGCGACGATCACGTGGTCCTCGTTCGGCTCGATCCGGTCGGCCTTGCGCTTGCGCCCGGCACTTTCGCGCCCGGCCGCGAGCCTGTCGTACAGCATCAGCGCCAGCGGCGTAACGACCATCGACAGCGCGACGACCACGACGAGGATCGACGCCGTGTCCGGCGAGAAGACGCGCGCGGTGGCCGCCGCACCGAACACGACGAACGCGAATTCGCCGCCCTGCGCGAGCAGCAGCGCGAACTGCAGGTGCTGCCCGCGCGCGATGCCCAGGGCCCGCGAGAGACCGTACAGCACGACCACCTTGACGACGAGGAAGGCCGCCACGAGGCCCAGCACGAGGCCGGGCTGGGCGAGGAATACGGCGAAGTCGACGGACATGCCGACGGCGATGAAGAACAGGCCGAGCAGCAGGCCCTTGAACGGCTCCAGGTCCGTCTCGAGCGCGTGGCGGTATTCCGAATCCGCGAGCAGGACGCCGGCCATGAAGGCGCCGAGGGCCATCGACATGCCCACCCATTGCATCAGCAGCGAGATCGCGATCACGAGCAGCAGCGCGAACGCCGTGAAGATCTCGCGCGCATCCGTCTTGGCGATGATGCGCAGCAGGGGCCGGATCAGGAAGCGGCCCGCGATGACGAGGCCCGCGAGCACGCCCGCCACCTTCAGCGCCGCGATCCACGCATTGCCCCCGCCGCCGGCGGATTCCGGCACGCCCAGCAGCGGCACGATGGCGATCATCGGGATCGCCGCGATGTCCTGGAACAGCAGGATCGCGAAGCCGGCCTGGCCGGCGGGCGTGGGCATCAGGTTGCGCTCTTCCAGCGAGGCGAGGGCGATCGCCGTCGACGACAGCGACRGGCCGAGCCCGGCGATCAGCGCGACCTTCCAGTCGATCCCGGCCAGTAGGGCGGCGCCGAACAGGCCCGCGGCGACGCCGGTGACCTGCGCGCCGCCCCAGCCGAAAATGGGCCGGCGCAATGCCCACAGCCGGCTCGGCTCCAGTTCCAGGCCGATGAGGAACAGCAGCAGCACGACACCGAATTCGGCGAAGTGCAGCGCATCCTCGCCGTCCGCGATGAGGCGCAGGCCGAACGGCCCGATCAGGATACCCGCCACGAGGTAGCCGAGGACGGCGCCCATGCCCAGCCGCTTTGCCAGCGGCACCACCAGCACGGCGGCGCCCAGGTAGACGAGGGCGTTCTGCAGCAAATTATGCTCCATCGCCGCGCTCCTCTGCCGCCGCGCGCGCGAGGCCGGCATAGCCTTCGAGCCGGTGCCGGAACTCGGCCACCTGTGCGTCGACCGCGTCCGCCGCGGCCTGCGCGGCGCCGTGCATGACGAGCGGCGCGATCCAGTCCATGCCGCACAGGGCGGCGGTCGCCTCGTACGGCGCGAGGAAATCGCCGAATGGCCGGCCGTGCAGGCCGCCGGGCCCGTAGGCCTCGGGGCCGCTGCCGGTCGTCGTGACGAGCCAGAAAGCCTTGCCGCGCAGCGCGCATTCGCCGGCATGGTTGCCGTCGTTGTAGGCCCATCCCGGCTGCAACACGACCTCCATCCATTCCTTGACGAGCGAAGGCATGCCGTACCAGCGGAACGGGTGCAGGAATACCAGCAGGCGCGCGCTGGCCAGCAGGGCGCGTTCGTGGTCGGCGTCGATGTCGAAGTCGGGATAGGCCTCGTACAGGTCGCGTACCTCCACACCCGGCAGTGCGCGCGCGGCCTCGGCCAGGCGGCGGTGGACAGGCGAGCGATGCGGCGCCGGATGGGCATAGATCACGAGGATGGTCGGTGTAGTCATGCAGAGTCGCGTCGTTTCCGGAAACGCAGTCTTATAGCACATTCGATGCCCGATATGTCCTACAAGCCGACCGGATGCCTGCCTATTCCCAACCGGCCCCGGTCGACTATCATGATCATGACGCCAACACATGGAGCGAACGATGGCCATGCAGAACAAGGGCAAGGACGCGAAAGGGCGCAGCTACGACCAGGTGACCAAGGATGGCACCAGCTCGGCGGGTACGCTGGGTACCGGCGGCATGGGCGATATCGGCCGCGCGTCCGGGACGAATGCCCAGTCGGAAACCGGCGGCAACCTGCAACGGGGGCGCACGGACGATTTGCTCAGCAATGACGCCGACCGCGACAGCGAAGGCTATATCGGCGAGGAAGCAGGCGAGTTGCAGACCGGCCTGGGCGGCATTGGCAGCCTGAGCACCGGAAATGCGGGCAGCCGTCAGTCGGAAGGCGACGAGAAGCCGGGCGGGCAGTAGTGACGCCGGCGAACGGCTAACGTCCGCGTGGGCACAGTGCGTGATTGATGCCCCGGCATCAATCACCCCACACTACCAATCAGGCAAGGCCCGGCTTGTCCGGGAGCAGGGGCGTGCCAGCGATCTGGTGCGCAGTGCGGGCGCGATGCGTCGGGGGCGATGCATCGCGCC
>NZ_JBFUDR010000384.1:0-5019 GCF_056404615.1 Massilia sp. P2_C2
GGGGCGATGCATCGCGCCCGCACGCTTGGCGATCCTGTGCGTCCGCCAAGATCATCGCGCGGCCATTGGCGGCGAACGGGAACTGCGCGGCGATGCAGTCGATGCCGTGGCGGGCGGCGTCCTGCGGCGTCATCCCGACCACCACGACTTCCGGATCCGTGAAGCAGACGGCGGGAATCGCGGCGGGCGCCGTGCGTTCACTCCACGAACAGGGTGGCCGGGCACTCGAGGTAGCCGCGCACGGCCTGGATGAATTCGGCCGCCACCATGCCGTCGATGACGCGGTGGTCGAACGAGGACGACAGGTTCATCAGCTTGCGCGCCACCATGCCGCCGTCACGGATCACGGGCCGGTCGACGATCCGGTTCACGCCGACGATCGCCACTTCGGGATGGTTGATGACGGGCGTGCTGACGATGCCGCCCAGCGCGCCCAGGCTCGTGATGGTGATTGTCGATCCGGACAACTCGTCGCGCACCGCCTTGCCGTGCCGCGCCGCGTCCGCCAGGCGGGCGATTTCCGCTGCGGTCGACCACGGGTCGCGCGCTTCGGCATGTCGCACGACGGGCACCATCAGCCCCGCGTCCGTCTGCGTCGCGATGCCGATGTGCACGGGCTCGTACCGCGTCACGACGTTGGCCTCGTCATCGTAGCGGGCGTTCACGTCCGGGAAACGGCGTACGGCGAGGACCACGGCACGTGTCAAGAGCGGCAGCAGCGTGAGCTTGCCCCGTTCGTCGCCGTAGCGGGCGTTCAATTGGGCCCGCAGCGCTTCCAGCTCCGTCACGTCGACTTCCTCGACGTAGGTGAAATGCGGGATCTGGCGCTTGGCCAGCTGCATCCTTTCCGCGATCTTGCGGCGCAGGCCGATCACGGGCACTTCTTCCTCCCCGTCGTGTCGTGCGTAGCGTCCGTCGGTCACGGTCGCCGGCCCGCGCCGCTGGCCGGTCACCCATGCGTCGAGATCGGCATGCGTGATGCGCCCGGCCGGGCCGCTGCCGGCCACGTATTGCAGTTCGATGCCGAGGTCCCAGGCGCGCTTGCGCACGGCCGGTGCGGCCAGCGGTTTCTCGTCGGCCGCACGCAGGGCGGGCGCGTCGACAGGCCCTGGCGGCGCGACAGGCACGGCAGCCGGTGCGGCAACGGGAGCAGCGGCGACGCTTGCCGCCGCCTCTTCCACCCGCTCCGGCTCCGGCACGTAGCCATGCGGCACCTCGGCCGGTTCATCCGCAACCGCAGCGGTGGCGGCCGGCGCATTGCCCGCGTCCGCGACGTCGAGCCGGATCAGTTCCGCCCCGACGGCCAGCGACTCGCCCACGTTGCCGCCGAGGGCCACGACCGTGCCGTGCACGGGCGACGGGATCTCGACGGTCGCCTTGTCGGTCATGACGTCAGCGAGGATCTGGTCCTCGACGACGGTGTCGCCCGGCTGCACGCGCCAGGCGACGACTTCCACCTCCGCGATGCCTTCGCCCAGGTCGGGCATCCTGATCATATGTGTTCCCATGCTCACGCCTCCATCGCACGTTTCAGGGCCGCGCCCACGCGGTCCGGCCCCGGGAAATACGCCCATTCCTGCGCATGGGGGTAGGGCGTGTCCCAGCCTGTCACGCGCTCGATGGGCGCTTCCAGGTGATAGAAGCAATGCTCCTGCACGAGCGCGGCCAGTTCGGCGCCGAAGCCGCTGGTGCGCGTCGCTTCGTGCACGACCACGCAGCGGCCCGTCTTGTTGACCGAGGCGACGACGGTCTCCAGGTCCAGCGGCCACAGGGTGCGCAGGTCGATGATCTCGGCGTCGACGCCCGCCTCTGCGGCGGCTGCTTCCGACACCCACACCATCGTGCCGTAGGTGAGCACGGTCACGTCGTTCCCTTCGCGGAACACGGCCGCCTTGTCCAGCGGGACCGTGTAATAGCCTTCCGGGACGTCGCCCATGCGGTGCCCGGCCCACGACACGACGGGACGGTCATGGTGGCCGTCGAACGGGCCGTTGTACAGACGCTTCGGTTCGAGGAAGATGACGGGGTCGTCGTTCTCGATCGCTGCGATCAGGAGGCCTTTCGCGTCGTACGGGTTCGAGGGCATCACGGTGCGCAGGCCGCACACGTGGGTAAAGAACGCTTCCGGACTCTGGCTGTGCGTCTGGCCGCCGTAGATACCGCCGCCGCAGGGCATGCGGATCGTCAGCGGCGCCGTGAAGTCGCCCGCGGAGCGGTAGCGCAGGCGCGCCGCCTCCGAGACGATCTGGTCGGTTGCCGGATAAAAATAATCGGCGAACTGGATCTCGACGACGGGGCGCAGGCCATAGGCCGCCATGCCGACGGCCGTGCCGACGATGCCGCCCTCCGAGATCGGCGCGTCGAACACGCGCTGCCTGCCGTATTTGGCCTGCAGGCCGTCCGTGACGCGGAACACGCCGCCGAAATAGCCCACGTCCTGGCCATAGATGACCACGTTGTCGTCGCGTCCCAGCATGACGTCCATGRCCGAACGCAGCGCCTGGATCATCGTCATCGATGTCGTCTTCGTCTCCGTTTGGGCTTCCGTTTCCGTGCCGGCGGTGTGCTTGTCGATATCGCGTTTCACGTCACACCCCCAGTTGTTGTCGTTGACGGCGCAGGTGTTCGGGCATCTCCTTGTAGACGTCCTCGAACATCGATGCGGCGCTCGGCACGTGGCCGTCGATCAGCGACCCGTGGCGTTCCGCTTCCTTCTGCGCGCCCAGCACTTCCGCCTCCAGCCCGGCCTGCAGGGCCTCGTGGTCCRCATCGGACCACCAGCCTTTTTTCACCAGGTGGCGACKCAACCTGGCGATCGGGTCGCCCAGCGGGAAATACGTCCATTCGTCGGCGGGACGGTAGCGCGACGGGTCGTCCGACGTCGAGTGCGGACCGGCGCGGTACGTCACCCATTCGATCAACGTGGGGCCGAGGTTATTGCGGGCGCGCTCCGCGGCCCAGYACGACGCCGCGTACACGGCCAGGAAATCGTTGCCGTCTACGCGCAGCGAGGCGATGCCGGCGCCGACGCCGCGCGCTGCGAAGCTGACGCTCTCGCCACCGGCGATCGCCTGGAACGTCGAGATGGCCCACTGGTTGTTGACGACGTTGAGGATCACCGGGGCGCGGTACACGTGCGCGAATGTGAGGCCCGTGTGGAAATCGCTTTCGGCCGTGGCGCCGTCGCCGATCCAGCCGGAGGCAATCTTCGTGTCGCCCTTGATCGCGGACGCCATCGCCCAGCCTACCGCTTGCGGGATCTGCGTGGCGAGGTTGCCCGAGATCGTGAAAAAGCCCTTGGCCTTGACGGAATACATCACCGGCAGCTGGCGCCCTTTCAGCGGATCGCGTTCGTTGGACAGCAACTGGCAGACCATGTCGACGAGCGGATACTCGCGCGCCATCAGCAGGCTTTGCTGGCGATAGGTCGGGAAACACATGTCGCCGTCGCGCAGCGCGAGGGCATGGGCGGTGCCGATGGCTTCCTCGCCGAGGCACGTCATGTAGAACGACAGCTTTTTCTGGCGCTGGGCGATGACCATGCGCGCGTCGAAGATGCGCGTCTTCATCATCGTGCGCAGGCCGAACAGCAGCAGGTCGCGGTCAAGTCCCGGATCCCAGGGGCCGACGGCGTCGTCGACGTCGTCCAGCACGCGGATCATGCCGGCGGCCAGTTCGGCCGTGTCCTGGTAACGGACGTCGACGGGTGGCCGGGGTGTCGTCCCGGCCGCGTGAATGTCGAGGTAAGAAAAATCGGTCTTGCAACCCGGGCGGCCGGTAGGCTCCGGGACATGCAGCGACAGAGGTTGACTCTGGCTCATATACGCTCCCCCTTGGTAAGGTGTGTGCGGTAGCAACATATTAATTCCGGAAAGAGGGCGCACGCCAGGCGCGCCGGGGAATTTTCGTGCTGCCCTGCAGCATGGGAGCGCGGGATCGCCGCGCGGTGGCCTGCCGCATCAGGCCCGCACCTTAGCATGCGGAGCAGCGAAACGGGGCCGATCCGGACAAGAGAATCCGGCCCCGTCAAGCTTGCCCGTGTCGTGCGGCGCGCCTCCAGCCAGGCGGCGCCGATGCCCGACAGGCCGGCGCGGCGTGGTCGGTGTCGGACATGGTGGATTCCAGAGGTCAACGCCGGATGACAATGCGTATTGTCACATATTGATTGGCAATATTCTGTGCGAAAATAGAGGCATGCCTCCAGAATCTTTACAACCTGCCCGGCCTTATCGCGGCATACCCCAGGACGAAAGGCGCGCGCAACGACGTTCGCAGCTGATCGGGGCGGCGGTCGCCGTCTATGGCGAGCGCGGCTATCGCCAGTCGACTGTCAAGGCGGTCTGCGAAGCTGCCGGGCTGACCGAACGTTATTTCTACGAATCATTCGCCAACAGCGAAGAGCTGCTGATCGCGTCGTTCAATGCGGTCACGTACAGCGTGCTGGAAGAAATCAAGGCGGCCGGGCGCACCGCCGGCCGCAGCCGGGTTGCACGGGCACGCGCGATGTTGCACACGTATTTCGCGGCGCTGCAGCGCGAGCCCCGCTCCGCACGCGTGTTTCTCGTCGAGATCCGAGGCGTCAGCCGGGCCGTCGACAAGGCATTCGATGCCGCGCTGCGCGCAATCGGCGAGCAGGTAGGCCGCTATGTCGTACCGCCGGACGTACCGGCGGATCCTTTGCTGGAAGCCGGCATCGTCGGCGGCGTCATCCACATCGCGCTGCGCTGGATCGAGGATGGGTACTCGCCCGATATCGACGTCGTCACCGACAGCGCATTGCGTCTCGGCATGGTGCTGGGCCGGCCGCCCGTGCGCCGATAATCCGTACGGACTGCCAACGGCGGTACAAGCGTCCGGGCAGCCGTCAACGAAAAATGGCCGGCGGCTTGCGCCGCCGGCCATCCCTCCCATCAATGCTGGGAAGCGCCCGACTGGTCGTGCGGGACCGTGACGGTCGCCGTCTTCACCGTCTTGTTGCCGGCCTTGTCGGTCGCGGTAAAGGTGACGGTGTAGACGCGA
>NZ_JBFUDR010000385.1:0-5018 GCF_056404615.1 Massilia sp. P2_C2
GGACCGTGCCGGCGGCGCCACCAGCGGCCACTGCCGCCTCCACGCCCGTGTCTCCCACCACATCTCCGCCCGCGGCTACGTCCTCCAGCGGCACGCCGGGCTGGTAATCCACATGCAACGCATCACATCGCTCTGCCGGCGCGCCCTGGGCGCGCTGGCGTTTTTTTACGTGGGGCTGGCCAAGGCCGGCCCCGTATCCGATCAAGCGGCGACCGCCCAGGTGCAGGTACGCCTGCTCGCCGCGGACGACGCCGTTCGCCCCGGCGAGCAGGTGCTGGTCGGCGTCGAGCAGGTGCTGCAGCCCGAATGGCACACCTACTGGATCAATCCCGGCGACACCGGCGTACCGACGCGGATCGCCTGGGACCTGCCGGCCGGCGCGAGCGCCGGCCCTCTCGTGTGGCCCTTGCCGGCGCGCTTTTCCAACGGGCCGGTCACGAGTTATGGCTACGCCGGCGACGCGACCCTGCTGGCGACGCTGACGGTGCCCCACGACGCCCGCCCCGGCGGCATCTTCCCGGTACGCGCCCGGGTGAGCTGGCTGGTCTGCCGCGACGTGTGCATTCCGCAGCAGGCCGACGTCGCCCTTTCGCTGCCCGTGCTGGCCGTGGGCATGCCGTCCGGGGCCGGCGCGCTCGCCGTGGGGCCGGCGCACGCAGCCCTGCCGGCCAGCGTGCCGGGTGCCATGCGGGCGGAGACGGATGGCAAGGGCGTGATGCTGGCCGTGGCCGGCACCGGCGTCGCCCTGGCGGACCTGGAAGACGCCTGGTTCTACGACGACACGCGCGGCCGCACCGCGCCGGGCGCCCCGCAAGCCGCCCGCATCGACGGCAATCGTGTCGTGCTGCGCCTGCGCGCGGGCGAACTGCCCGGTTCACGGCTGACGGGTGTGCTGGTACTGAAATCGCGCGGCGCCACGCGCGGCTATGCCATCGACACGGGGCTCGCCGCGAGCGCGGTGCCGATTCCCCTGCCCGTCGATGCGCCTGCGGCACCCGTCGCGGCCGACGCCTCCCTGTCGCTGGTCCTGCTGTTTGCGCTGCTGGGCGGACTGGTGCTGAACCTGATGCCCTGCGTGTTTCCCGTGCTGTCGATCAAGGCGCTGGCCCTGCTCGACCACGCGCGCGAGGCCCCGCGCACCGTGCGCCTGCACGGTGTCGCCTACACGCTGGGCGTGCTGGCCAGTTTCGCGGCGCTGGGCGGCCTGCTGATCGTGCTGAAGGCCGGCGGTGCGCAGGTGGGCTGGGGCTTCCAGTTCCAGTCGCCGGCCTTCGTGCTGGCGACGTCCTGGCTAATGTGCGCGGTCGGGCTGAACCTGTCGGGCGTGCTCGAGGTCAACGGGTCGCTCGCGGGCATCGGCGGCGCGCTCGCGGCGCGCCCCGGCTACGCAGGCAGCTTTTTCACGGGCGTGCTGGCGACCATCGTCGCCACGCCGTGCACGGCGCCGTTCATGGGCGGCGCGGTCGCGTATGCGCTGGCACAGCCGCCCGCCGTGCTGCTCGCCGTCTTCCTTGCCATGGGCTCCGGGCTGGCCCTGCCCTATCTGCTGCTGAGCGCACGTCCCGTGCTGCAGCGGCGCCTGCCGCGCCCGGGTCCGTGGATGGTGCGTGCGCGCCAGGCGTTCGCATTCCCGATGTACGGCGCCGCCGCATGGCTCGTCTGGGTACTGGCGCGGCAATGCGGCGTGGACGCCGGCGCCATCGCGCTGGCCGGGATGGTGGCAGTGGCATTCGCGGCGTGGCTGTACGGCGCCACGCGCTTCGGGTCACCGGGCTGGCGCCGTGCGGGCAGCGGCGGCGCGGCGCTCGTCGTGCTGGCGGCACTGGGCGCGGCCCACGCGGCCATCGAGGGCCGCCAACCGGCTGCGGCGGACGCACCGGCCGATGTCGCATGGAGTCCGTACAGCGCCGAACGCCTCGAGACCCTGCGCGCTGGCGGCAAGCCGGTGTTCGTGAACCTCACCGCGTCATGGTGCATCACCTGCCTCGTCAACGAACGCGTCGCGCTGAACGGGCGCGACGTCGCGGACGCGTTCCGCCAGGCCGGCATCACGTACCTGAAGGGCGACTGGACGAGCCAGGACGAACGCATCACGGCGCTGCTCGCGCAATTCGGCCGCAGCGGCGTGCCGCTGTACGTGTTCTATCCGGCCGGCGTCGATGCCCGGCCGGTAGTGCTGCCGCAACTACTCACGGCCGACATCGTGCTCGACGCAATCCGCGCACCGCACTGATCCCCACCGCTGCCGTCGCACCGGCAGCGGCACCTCGAATTCGGAGTCAGAAATTCGGGGTCAGAGCACTTTTTTCGCAAATTCAGGGTCAGAGCACATTTTCGTGCACCATCTCTCCAGCAAGCCAGCTCGCACGGCCTCGCTAGCCTACCTGCCACCATGATGGTGCCCCAGCCTGCCACCCGTAACCCTTTGCATTCTGGTCATTGATCAGAAATGTGCTCTGACCCCGAATTTGTGCTCTGACCCCGAATTTTCACCCCGAATATTGGCGATAAAAAAACGCCGGCTGACTGCGCCGGCGCTGTGTGTCCCTGGGTCGTGGAGCGGTTGCGTTCAACCTCCGGGCTGGGTGAGAACGGACAGCTTCGTCACACCCGAGCGCTGGATGTTCGCGATCACCTTGGCCACCGCGCGATACGGTACGCCTTCGTCCGCCTGCAGGCTCACGGCCAGTTCCGGGTACGTGGCCACCACGCCTTTCAGCTCGGGTTCCAGCGCGGCCAGGTCCACCTCGCGCTTGTCGATGTAGATCTTGCTGGCGCCGTCGACGCTCACCGTCACGGATTTCGTCGGATTGGCAGGTTCCGTGGTCGATGTCTTGGGCAGGTTGATGCGCACCGCGTTGTTGAGCAGCGGTGCCGTCAGGATGAACACCACCATCAGCACCAGCATCACGTCGACGAGCGGCGTGATGTTGATTTCGCTGACGACGTCGCTGCTGTCTTTTCCGGTCGAGAAAGCCATTATGCGTGCGCTCCCACAGGCTGCACGCCGGGATGCACCGGACGCGCGGCGGGACGGACGGCCGCCTTAGTCACGCGGAAGCCGCTCTTCTGCGCCAGGTTGACGAAGTCGGTGGCGAAATTATCCAGTTCGGCCGCCTTCACTTTCAGGCGCCGCACGTAGTAATTAAAGGCCAGCACGGCCGGCACGGCGACGGCGATGCCGATGCCGGTCGCGATCAGTGCCTCGCCGATCGGTCCCGCCACCACTTCGATGCTGGCCGAGCCGCTCTTGCCGATCGCGCCCAGCGCGTTGATGATGCCGAACACGGTGCCGAACAGGCCGACGAACGGCGCCGTGCTGCCGATCGATGCCAGCACGGCGAGACCACTTTCCAGCGACTGGTATTCCTTCTGGATCTGCTGGCGCAACTGGCGCTCCAGCAGTTCCTGACGGTCCCAGCTGTGTTCGAGATCACTGCCCGATCCGTCCGTATCGCTGACATACAACGCTTCGAAGCCGACGTTGGCGAGGCGCGATTTGGGGCTGGCATCGCTGCCCAGCGCGGTGGCGGCGTCCAGAGAATTGGCGCTCCAGAACTTCTGCGTAAACTGTTTATCCTGTTTACCGACGCGTGCATGCTGAACGCCCTTGGCCAGGATCAGGACCCAGGTGACGATGGAAAACAGCACCAGTCCGTACAGGGCGCCTTGAACGATGAGATTTAAGTATTGGGTAGACATGGATGATGAGCGCCTATTATAAGAGTTGAAAAATCAGGAAAGCTTGAAGTTGAGGGGAACGGTGACCCAGCCGTCGATCGGCGTCTGGCCGCGCCGTGCTGGGTCGAAGGTCCATTGCAGCACCGCTTTGATCGCGGCATCGTCGAGGATCTTGAAGCCCGTGGACTTGTCGACCGTGACGTTGTCGGCCTTGCCCGACGCCAGCACGTGGACCTTGAGGATTACGCGACCCTGCATGCCGCGGTCCTGCGCCAGCGCCGGATAGTCCGGTGCCGGGTTGTTGCGGTAGCCGACGAAGCCGCGCGCTTCCGTCACCGGTTCCGGCGGCGGAGGCGCCGGCGGCGCGGCCACGGCGGGGGCCGGCGCGGGTGCGGGAGCGGTGGCCACCTGTACCGTGTCGGCCGGCGGCGGACCATTGTCGACGGCCTCCGGCTTTACCACCGGCAGCGGCGGCGCGGCCTTCACGGGCGCCCTGACGACGCGCGGCTGCGGTTTCGGGGGTTCCGGCGGCGGTGGCGGTGGTGGCGGTGCGATCTCGATCGCCAGCGGTTGCACCTTCGGCTGCGCCGGCTCGATGGTGGCAGGCCGGTGCAGTGCCACGATCACGCCGACGTGCGCCAGCGCCGTCAGGCCCGCCAGCACGGCCAGTCCGCCCTTGTTGCGCGCGCCCGCGGCCCGCAGCTGGCGGATCGCCGCACTCACCGGTTGCTGTTCCACCGCGAGACGCGGCGCCGGGCGGACGGCGCGACGCACCGCCGCCTTGCGGGGGGAATATCGAATACTCTCAAAACTCAGTGTAGTCATGACGAGGCCTTTCAGTTGTCCGTATGCGTTCCGTTGCAGGAACCGTGCCCGGCGCTAAGCCTTTGATTTCATTGACGACTGCTGATCTGCCGACAGCGCGGCTGCTGAAAAATCAACAGTGCGTTGCCGGCCCGGTGTTCAAACCTGCACATCCCGCGCGCTGCCCGGTTTGCAACACCCGCGCCGTTCATCGCTGCTCAACTATTGCCGTTTCCAGCAACCGTCCGGCGGCATCCCGGCACCAGAACCAGCCGTGACAAACGTGCACAAGAGTGAAGAACCATCCACATAAACGGTTTATGCCGTTATCGATCCACATTGGCATGCTCTTTGCGGTATGGAAGGAAACGCAACACCGACCCTAGCCACCGAGAGAGAACATACCAATGACGACTTCGACTATTGCCGCCCGTCCGCCAACCCGACCGTTGCCTTTGCGCCTGGCGCCCCTCGCCTGCGCGCTGGCGGGCCTCGGCCTGCTGTCCGCYGGGCCGGCCTCCGCGGCCGAGGGC
>NZ_JBFUDR010000386.1:0-4992 GCF_056404615.1 Massilia sp. P2_C2
AGATCACCCCGAAGAACATCCTCATGATCGGCCCGACCGGCGTCGGCAAGACCGAGATCGCGCGCCGCCTGGCCAAGCTGGCCGATGCGCCCTTCATCAAGGTCGAAGCGACCAAGTTCACCGAAGTCGGCTATGTCGGCCGCGATGTCGATACGATCATCCGCGACCTGATCGACATCGGCGTCAAGCAGACCCGCGCCAGCGAAATGAAGAAGGTACGCCAGCGCGCCGAGGACGCCGCCGAGGACCGCATCATCGACATCCTCGTGCCGCCCGCGCGCGACTTCGGCTTCAACGTCAGCAGCGACAGCAAGGACGGCGGCGACGCCACGCGCCAGACGTTCCGCAAGCGCCTGCGCGAAGGCGCGCTCGACGACAAGGAAGTCGAGATCGACGTGGCCGACGCCGCGCCGCAGATGGAAATCATGGCGCCGCCGGGCATGGAAGAAATGACGGAACAGATCAAGTCGATGTTTGCCGGCGTCGGCGGTGGCCGCAAGAAGCCCCGCAAGATGAAGGTCAAGGACGCGATGAAGCTGCTGGTCGACGAGGAAGCGGCCAAGCTCATCAACGAAGACGAGATGAAGCAGAAAGCCATCGCCAACGTCGAGCAGAATGGCATCGTGTTCCTGGACGAAGTCGACAAGATCGCGTCGCGTTCGGAACACGGCGGTGCCGACGTCTCGCGCGCCGGCGTGCAGCGCGACCTGCTGCCGCTCGTCGAAGGCACGACGGTGAACACGAAATACGGCATGATCAAGACGGACCACATCCTGTTCATCGCCTCCGGAGCGTTTCACCTGTCCAAGCCGTCGGACCTGATTCCCGAGCTGCAGGGCCGCTTCCCGATCCGCGTCGAACTGGAGTCGCTGTCGATCGACGACTTCAAGAGCATCCTGACGTCGACGGACGCGAGCCTGACCAAGCAGTACGAGGCGCTGCTGGCGACGGAAGGCGTCAAACTGGAATTCGCCGCCGACGGCATCCATCGCCTGGCCGAGATCGCCTATTCCGTGAACGAGCGCACCGAGAACATCGGCGCGCGCCGCCTGTACACGGTGATGGAAAAGCTGCTGGAAGAGATCTCGTACTCGGCCACCGACAAGGCGGGCGAGGCGCTCGTCATCGACGCGGCCTATGTCAACGAACGGCTCGACGCGCTGGCGGTCAACGAAGACCTGTCGCGCTACGTGCTGTAATCTCCGGCACGGCAGGGACAGGAAAGGAGCGGCGATGGCAAACAAGGCATTGGCAACCCGGCAGAAGATGCGGCTGCGTGTCGAGCCGTCGCCGCCCGTCAAACCGCGCAACCCGTTCGCCGGCTTCGCCAAGGCACGCGCGGCCGGAGCGCACGCGAAGCCCACGGCCAGCGAACGGCTGGCCGCCAAGCGTGCGCTCAAAAAGGTGAAGCTGGAGCCGGACGAAGAGTAAGAACCTGTAGGGTGGGCACACCTGTGCCCACGCGAACGCCAGCATGACGCGAACGTGCCCACCCTACCAATCGGCGTCTATTTCACCAGCGTCACCAAGGGCTTGCCCTTTTCAGCGATATAAGTTGCGATCCCGGCGCCATTCCCGCTGCCGGTATTTCTGGCCGCGTGCACCGTCCCGGCCGGGATGAACACGGATTGCCCCGGCCTGAGCGTCACCGCCGGCTGGCCTTCCGGCTGGTATTCCAGCGTTCCCTCGACCACATACAGCACTTCGTCGCCCGGATGCGTATGCTTCGGCACGCCATGGCCGGCGTCGATCTCGACGCGTATCTGAACAACTTCGCGCCCCGGCGCCGCGATGTCGTGCCGCAGCAACTCGGTGCGCCGCACACCCGCCAGTTGGGCCAGTGCCGCCCCGCCCAGCGAGGCCAGGACGATGACCGCCAGCGTTTTCACAGCGTTCTTTTTCATACGAGCTTCCCTCCTCCGTTTGTCGACACGAGCAGTATCGATTGACACCGCCACGATGGCAATGTCACATGCATTCGGGCCCGCGCTGATGCGCATCATGACGTTGACCGGCCCGGCAAGCCGGACTCGACATTTCTTGAACTGGCCTGCCTTCTTCTGTACATTCGTTAGCGCCGTGTTGACGAATGCAAACAGAGAAACCAGAGAAACGACCCCATGAGCTCCCCCGATATGCTGCTGGACGTCCTGCGCGCCGAACTGCGCGCCGCCGGAATCACCTACAAGATGCTGGCCGACCGCATCGCCATGAGCGAATCGAGCATCAAGCGCATGTTCGGCCAGAAGGACATGACCCTGTCGCGCCTGGCCCAGATCTGCCAGGCGGCCGGCATCGCGCTGGAAGACGTGTTGCGGCGCGCGGCCGATGCGAGGCCGCAGGCCGATACGCTGACGCTCGTCCAGGAGACGGCGCTCGTGGCCAATCCGCGCCTGCTGCTCGTCGCCATCTGCTGCCTGGGGCACTGGAGCCTGGAACAAATGGTCGAGACGTATCGCTTGAGCGAACCGGAGTGCATCGGCCTGCTGGTGGAACTCGACCGGCTCGGCGTGATCGAACTGAAGCCGCTGAACCGCTACACGCTGCGGGTATCGAACGCTTTCCGCTGGCTGCCGGACGGGCCCGTGCAGCGCTTCTTCCGCTCGCATGTCGTCGAGGATTATTTTGCCGGCCGTTTCGATGGCGCCGGAGAAGCGCTGATGTGCCTGCCTGCGCGGCTGTCGCTGGCGAGCGCCGGGGAACTCGTGGAAAAGATCCACCAGCTGGCCGGAGAACTGGCGCGCATGCACCGCAACGACCGTCGCCTGCCGTCGCAGGAGCGCGAAGGCTTTACGTTGCTGGTGGGCTTCCGTTCGTGGGAATTTTCCGCGTTCACCGCGCTGCGGCGCTGACGAGCCGCTGGTGCTTGACGTCACGCGTGGGCACGTTCGTATGTGAGCCCCCCGGCCTCACATACCCCACCCTACGATTTCCCGAGGCCGTAGGGTGGGCACCCCGTGCCCACCATCAGCATCAGAAGTCGTAGCGCGCCGACAGTCGTAGGGTGGGCACCCCGTGCCCACCATCAGCATCAGAAGTCGCAACGCGCCGACAGTCGTAGGGTAGGCACCCCGTGCCCACCATCAGCATCAGAAGTCGCAACGCGCCGACAGTCGTAGGGTGGGCACCCCGTGCCCACCATCAGCATCAGAAGTCGTAGCGGGCCGACAGTTTCAGCTGGCGCCCGTCGCTCGGATAGATGCCCGACTGGCAGCCGAACGCATTGCTGAAGTAGTGGCGGTCCGCCAGGTTCAGGCCCGTCGCGGCGACTTCCCATGCGCCCAGCTTGACGGCGTAGCGCGCGTCGAACGTGGCATACGACGGGACGCGCGCCGCGCAGGCGTTGTTGAAATCGCTACCGTAGCGCTGGCTGTCGACCCATTGCGCGCCCACGTCGGCCGACTGGCCGTTGCCCGGCACCCAGGCCAGGCGCGCGGTGAGCACGTTCTTCGGTACGAGCACCATTTCGCGGCCGGCGTTCGGGCCTTCCGTGAAGCGGGCGATCACGTGCTGCGCATGCGCGCTCGCGCGCCAGCCCGCCGCGATCTCGGCTTCGGCGTCGATTTCGAAGCCCTTGCGCTCGGTCGGATCGAGGTTCGTGTTGGCGCCCCAAACGTTCGCGGTCGGGTCGTAGAAGATCTCGTTCTTCAGGCGGTGCCGGAATACGCGCGCCGTCAGCGTGCGGCTGTCGTCGCCCGGGGCGTGGCGCAGCGTGGTGCCGAGTTCCAGGTCGTGCGAGGTCTGCGGCTTCAGGATGTCGGTGACTGGGTAGCGGTAGCTGTTCTCGTCCACGTTGGCCACGCGGTAGCTCTGCCCCGCCTTGGCATACACGTCCACGAGCGGGTGGACGCGGTAGCTGGCCTGCGCTTCCCAAGCGTTCTGCGATTGCGAACGGTCTTCCGGCGCGACCTGGGCCTGCGCATCGACGTAGTCCTTGTCGAAGGTCTCGTGGCGTGCGCCGAGGGCGATGCGGCCGTCGTGCGCCGGATCGAAGCGCAGCTCGTCGCGCAGGTACACGGCCCTGGCGGACTGGCTCGCGTCCGCGTTCGAGAACGACGACGTCGTCTTGCGCTTCCAGCGCGTGACATCGAAGCCGCCCACCAGTTCGTTCAGCATGCCCCCCACGTCGCCGACCCAGCGGGCACGTGGCGAGAACTGGTCCTGGCGGCCGTCGTACGCATTGGTCGAGCCGAACGACAGGTAGTTCGAACGCACGTTGCGCTCGCGGTGCGACAGGTCGGCCGCCAGGTCGACGGCACCCAGGCGGTACTCGGCGAACACGTTCGCGCGATCCGTGTCGAGCGAACCGAAGTCCTGCGGTGTCGATGCCTGGCGCGGATCGGCGTCGAACTGGGCCAGGGTCAGCGAACCGGGCAGGCGCGAATCCTGGCGCGCACTCTCCACGTGGATGCCCGCACGGCCGCCCGTGAAGCGCGTCTGCAGGTTGAGCGATGCAGTGGTCTGGTCGAAACCGCTGTTGCGGCGGTAGTTGTCGCTGCCCTGGCGCGCCACGGCGATGTCGGCGCTGACGTTGCCCGCCGTCTGCGACAGCGAGGCGCGCACGTCGTGCTCGTGGAACTGCCCACCTTCCGCGAAGACGGAACCGTGCATGCCGCCCGTTTGTGCACGGCGCGTGAAGATCTGGATGACGCCGCCCGTGGCGCCTTCGCCGTACAGCACGCTGCCGCCGCCGCGGGTGATCTCGATGCGCTCGACCGTGTCGATCGGGATCGTCGACAGCACGGTGTTCGCCAGTTCGTTCTCGTTCAGGCGCACGCCGTCGACCATGATCACCATGTTCTGCGCGCTGTTGGTGCCGAAGCCGCGCAGGTCGAGCGCGAAGTCGGGCGACGAATCCAGGCTCTGGCGGCCGAACACGCCGCCGATCTTGCGGATCGCGCTGTTCACGTCGCTGGCGCCGGCACGGCGGATGTCGTCCTGCGTGATGACGGTGGCGCCGATCGGACGCAGGCTTTCCACGCTGGGGAAGCG
>NZ_JBFUDR010000387.1:0-4976 GCF_056404615.1 Massilia sp. P2_C2
GCAGCGCGAAGCTGTACAAGCCGCTCCGGTGGCGCCGATACAGGTTCTGGAATGCTGTCGCGTCGCCCTGTCGGATCGCGCGCAGCAGTTGTATGTCTTCGGATTCGTTCACGTCGGGTCCGTTCGCTCTTTTCTTTTATTAGAACCGGACCGCTGGAAAGTTCCCAAGTATTTATAAAAAACTGAAAACTGGCGCCACGACGGGACGATATAAGTACGCGCCTTCGACGGCGTATGCGCGCGCCTCGGCCACTTCGCCGACTTGGGCGTGAACATGATCCGGATGATGCCGATCCATCCGATCGGCGTGGCCGATTGGCGTAATCGGCGTGCGGCGCAGCCTGGATGGCGAAGGCATCCTCGTGTGCGCCAACCTGGCGCCGCAGCCGGCCGCCTTGCCGCCGGCCCTGCTGGACGAGACTGGCATTCCGTTATACGCCCACGGCTGGGATCAGGATGCCTGCAGCCTGGATGCGTACGGCTGCTTCGTGGCGCCGCTGCGCTGCGCTGCGGTCAGAACCTGTAGACGATGCCAACGTTGTAGTTGGTCGCATTCCTGGCCGTTTGCTGTGCTTCGACTCGTCCCGAAATGGTCGGAGTGAACTTGTAACTCAGTCCGGCTCCGAAAAAACCGCTGTTGGAATAACCGGTGAACGTCATGCCCGGGACGGCCGAGTCGACATGCCCGTTGTCGCGGCCGTAACGGCCATAGATATCGAATTCAGGGCTCAGCGGATACGAGCCGACGACCGAGAAGTGCGCCTGATAGAGCTTGACGGTACCGCCATTCACCTCCCATTTACCCAGCTGGCGATACCCGAATTCGAGCGCCACATACTGGTTGAAGCGGTAGCCGGCGAAAACACCGGCGCTGGTTTTGTTGCCGTCGAGAATGTCGACCTTTGACGAACCAACGTCCAGGCCACCATAGGCGCCCTTTGCTTCCTCGGCGCACGCGGACGATGCCACCGCGGCCAGGGCCGCGGCGATTGCGAGTTTCTTGAACATGTTTTTCCGATCCCTCTTTGTCATGAAGTGCAAGCGCACTTACTATTGAGAACCGGAAATTATACAATGAACAACATATTTACACGAGTCCGTAGGGTGGGCACCCGTGCCCACGCGTGACGTTTGCGGTTTGTTGGCATTACGCGTGGGCACAGGGGTGCCCACCCAACAGATGGAGAGGATCAATACACGACGACCGAGCGGATCGATTCACCCTTCTTCATCAGGTCGAAGCCATCGTTGATCTGGTCGAGCGTGAGGTGATGGGTGATCAGATCGTCGATGTTGATCTTGTTCTCCATGTACCAGTCGACGATCTTCGGCACGTCCGTGCGGCCGCGCGCGCCGCCGAACGCGGAGCCCTTCCACACGCGGCCCGTGACCAGCTGGAACGGACGCGTCGCGATCTCCTTGCCCGCTTCCGCCACGCCGATGATGATCGATTGCCCCCAGCCCTTGTGGCAGCACTCCAGCGCCTGGCGCATCGTCGTCACGTTGCCGATGCATTCGAACGAGTAATCCGCGCCGCCATCCGTCAGCTGGACGATCGTGTCCACGACGTTCTCGACCTCTTTCGGATTGACGAAATGGGTCATGCCGAACTTGCGCGCCATGGCTTCGCGGCCCGGGTTGATATCCACGCCGATGATCCTGTCGGCCCCGATCATACGGGCCGCCTGGATCACGTTCAGCCCGATGCCGCCGAGGCCGAACACGACGACGTTGGCGCCCGCCTCCACCTTCGCGGTAAAGATCACGGCGCCGATACCGGTGGTGACGCCGCAGCCGATGTAGCAGATCTTGTCGAACGGCGCGTCCGAACGGACTTTCGCCAGCGCGATCTCCGGCACGACGATGTAGTTGGAAAACGTGGACGTGCCCATGTAGTGGTAGATGGGCTTGCCGTCCAGCGAGAAGCGGCTCGTCGCATCCGGCATCAGGCCGCGACCCTGCGTGGCGCGGATGGCCTGGCACAGATTGGTCTTTTGCGACAGGCAGAATTTGCACTGGCGGCATTCGGGCGTGTACAGCGGGATGACGTGGTCGTCCTTGCGAAGCGTCGTCACACCCGGGCCGACGTCGACGACGACACCGGCGCCTTCATGGCCCAGGATGGCCGGGAACAGGCCTTCCGGATCGGCGCCGGACAGCGTGTACCAGTCGGTGTGGCAGATGCCCGTCGCCTTGACTTCGACCAGCACCTCGCCCGCCTTCGGGCCCTCGAGTTCGACCTCTTCGATCGTCAGCGGCTTCCCTGCCTGCCATGCAATCGCTGCTCTGGTTTTCATATCGTTATTCCCTGGCTTAAAAGTTCGCCATGATACCAAGCGAGGCCCCGGACGCGTCGGCGGCCGGCCGGTTTCGTGCGGCAATCTATTTCCCGCGCAGTCGCCCGGCAAATGCCCCGTGCAGGCTGTTGAGCAATTCCTCGGCCGCGACCAGTTGTTCGGCCACTTCGTTGATCTTGCGGCGGTTCGAGCGGGCGTGGTCGCGCAGCACCTCGAAGGCCGTGTTGCGGTCGGCCTGGAAGCGCGCCATCAAGAGGCCCACGGCCAGGCTCGTTTCGCGGCCGGCCGCCAGCGCGGCATTCAGGTTCGCTTCCGTGCGGCGCAGCTGGCGGATCTCGTCGGCGCGTGCCAGCGCGGATTCGAAGGCCGGCAGCAGGTGCATGGCATCCACCGGCTTGACGACGAAGCCGACCGCGCCATGGCTGGCCGCCTGGCGCGCCGTCTCGGCATCGTCGACCGACGACAGGAACATGAACGCGACGGACGTGTGGTCGCGCAGGCGGCGTGCCAAATCCAGGCCGGACATGCCGGGCATGCTGATGTCCAGCAGGGCCAGGGCGATGTCGGCTTCGCGCTCGGCCGCGCGCTGCAGCGCTTGCGCGGCGGAGGTCGCTTCCAGGGTGTCGTAGCCGGCATGGCCCAGCACGGTCGAGAGATATTCCAGCAGGATGGGATCATCGTCGACGAGCAGGATCAGGCGGCGGGGAGAGGCAGGCGCGCTCATTGTTATGGTTCTCGTAGCGGTAAGGGTGAACGCGCACTGTGGCGCACACAGTCATACGGCGCGGTAGCGCGCCAAAAATATAGCACGTTGACAAGGTTTTTAGCCAAATTGTTTGTTTCGCTGACATCAATCCAACACACGCGAGACACGAACACAACACCGTGTCCGCACGATTGGAAACAGATTGCATATGCATAAGTTCTCAAAATAAACTGAACCTTGCTGCCCCGATAAGGGTTGCAAGATGTATCGGTTGTTCGAGGAGTCACCTACATGCACGCAGCCCACGAGGCCCGCGGCGATAACGATACTTACCAACGGAGAAAACACCGATGAATCAGAAACACTCTCGCGCATCGAAGATGGTTCCGGCCCTCGGGCTGTGTGTGGCGGCGCTGGCCGTCGCATTCGCGGGCAGCGCGTCGGCCGCGCCCGACACGACCCGCGTGATCGTCGCCTTCAAACCGGGATCGGCCGCCAACATCAAGTCGGCGGTCGCGGCTGCACGAGGCACCGTCAAGCAGGAAATCTTCAACATGAACGCGATGGCGATCGAAGTGCCGACCGCCGCGCTGCAGGGCCTGCAACACAATCCGAACGTCGAATACGTCGAGGAAGACGTGGTCCGCAAACCGTTCGCGCTGACGACGCCGTCGACCGGCGTGCCCTACACGAACGGCCAGCTGGTGCCCTACGGGATCAAGCTCGTGCAGGCCGACCAGCTGTCGGATGCGAACACGTCCAACCGCAAGATCTGCATCATCGACTCGGGCGTCGACTTCAGCCATGAAGACCTGAAGGACAACGGCGCCAACGTCACCGGCGAATACGATTCCGGCACGGGCTGGTGGTACACGGACGAGACCCATCACGGCACCCACGTGTTCGGCACGATCGCAGCCGTCAACAATGGCACGGGCGTCGTCGGCGTGAACCCGAACAGGCAGCTCAAGCTGCACATCGTGAAGGTGTTCGGCAACGATGGCGCGTGGACCTATTCGTCCACGCTGGCCAACGCCGCCAACAAGTGCGGCGCGGCGGGTGCCAACGTCGTCACGATGTCGCTGGGCGGCGGCGCGCGCAGTATCACCGAGCAGCGCGCATTCGACAACCTGCAGACCAAGGGTGTGCTCTCCATCGCGGCGGCCGGCAACGACGGCAATTCGACGACCTCCTACCCGGCCGGCTACGCCAGCGTGATGTCGGTGGCGGCCCTGGACGAGAACAAGGTCGTCGCCTCGTTCTCGCAATACAACAAGGACGTCGAGATCGCCGGTCCGGGCGTGTCCGTGCTGTCGACGGTCCCGATGGGCACCGGCGTCGATACGGCGCTGACGGTCGGCACGACGAAATACGCGTCGTCGGCGATGGAAGGCTCGCCCGTCAAGACCGTGACGGCGCCGCTGGCCGACTTCGGCATCGGCGACAAGGTCAATACGGCCGTCTCCGGCAAGGTCTGCCTGATCCAGYGCGGCACGCTGGACTTCGCGACCAAGGTGACGAACTGCCAGAACAGCGGCGGCGTCGGCGCGATCGTCTACAACAACGTGGCGGGCGCCTTCGGCGGCACGCTGGGCACGACCGTGACGACGATCCCGTCGCTGACCGCGTCCGACACGGACGGCGCCGCGATGAAGAACCAGTTGGGCCAGAGCGCGACCGTGGCCGTGAAGGCATCGAATTACGCCTACTTCGACGGCACGTCGATGGCCACGCCGCACGTGTCGGCCGTCGCGGCGCTCGTGTGGAGCTACTTCCCGACCTGCACCGGTTCCCAGATCCGCACGTCGCTGGACAACAGCGCGCTCGACCTGGGCACCGCCGGCCGCGACACGAAGTACGGCTACGGCCTCGTGCAGGCCAAGGCGGCGTACGATCGCATCAAGGCGCTGGGTTGCGGTAAGTAATCCAGGATTTTCGGACACGGCAAAACGGGCGCTGCATGCAGCGCCCGT
>NZ_JBFUDR010000388.1:0-4968 GCF_056404615.1 Massilia sp. P2_C2
GGCCTGGGACGCCGCGCCGGCCGCGCCCGACGGCCAGCGCACGCGCGCCGCCCGGGCCGACACGGTCGGGGAACTGGGCATCACGATCGCCCACGAGGTCAACCAGCCGTTGGCCGCGATCCTGCTGCACGCGGCGGCCGCCCGGCGCTGGCTGCGCCGGGCCCAGCCCGACACCGTGCGCGCACTGGAAGCGCTGGAACAGATCAGCGCCTGCGGCCGCCAGGCCGGCGACATCGTGCGCAGCGTGCGCGGCCTGGCGCGGCGCGAAGGCGAAGCGGCGACGACGTTCACGCTCGACGCGGCCGCCGGCGACGTCGCGCTGCTGCTGCGCGCGCTGATGGTGCGCCAGAACGTGCAGCTGGAAACCCGGCTGCAGCTGCAGGACCGCCAGATCCACGCCAGCCGCGCCCAGATCCAGCAGGTGCTCATCAACCTGCTGCTGAACGCGATCGAGGCACTGGCCGACGTCAGCGACCGGCCGCGCCGCATCGTGCTGGAAACGGCGCCGGCCGGCCCGGGCCTGGTCGAGCTGCGCGTGCACGACAACGGGCCCGGCATCGCGCCGGCCGACCGCGAGCGCATCTTCGAGGCCCTGTATTCCACCAAGCCGCACGGCACCGGCGTCGGCCTGTCGATCAGCCGCGCGATCGCCCGCGCGCACGGCGGCCACATCGAATGCGTGCCGGCGCTGCCGCACGGCGCACTGTTCCGTGTCGTGCTGCCGGTGCGCTGTATGGCCGCCGTCACCCCATCCGCAACCCGCGACCATGCATGAGCAGCAATATGTCAACATACGGACGTCCGGCAAACGTCCGACGTCACTGGAGAGACCATGAACACACCCGCCATCGCCGACCTGATCCTCACCAACGGCCGCTTCCACACGCTGGACCGGTCCAACCCGCAGGCCGACGCGGTCGCCATTGCCGACGGCCGCTTCGTCGCCGTGGGTGATGCTGCCGACGTGATGCGTCACCGCGACGACACGACCCGCGTCATCGACCTCGCCGGGCACACGGTCATCCCCGGCCTGAACGACTCGCACCTGCACCTGATCCGCGGCGGCCTGAACTACAATCTCGAGCTGCGCTGGGAAGGCGTGCCGTCGCTGGCCGACGCGCTGCGCATGCTGCGCGAACAGGCCCTGCGCACGCCGCATCCGCAATGGGTGCGCGTGGTGGGCGGCTGGAACGAATTCCAGTTCGCCGAGAAGCGCATGCCCACGCTCGAGGAACTCAACGCCGCCGCGCCGGACACGCCCGTGTTCGTGCTGCACCTGTACGACCGCGCGCTGCTCAACCGCGCCGCGCTGCGCGCCGTCGGCTACGACAAGTCGACGCCGAACCCGCCGGGCGGCGAAATCGTGCGCGACGCCGCCGGCAACCCGACCGGCATGCTGATCGCCCGTCCCAACGCGATGATCCTGTACGCCACGCTGGCCAAGGGCCCGAAGCTCCCGCTGGAGCAGCAGATCAATTCGACCCGCCATTTCATGCGCGAGCTGAACCGCCTGGGCCTGACGAGCGCGATCGACGCCGGCGGCGGCTTCCAGAATTATCCCGAGGATTACCAGGTCGTCGAGCAGCTGGCCGCACAGGAGCAGCTGACGATCCGCATCGCCTACAACCTGTTCACGCAGAACAAGGGCAAGGAGCTGGACGATTTTCAAAAGTGGATGGCAATGGTGCAGCCGGGCCAGGGCAACGACTGGTACCGCCACAACGGCGCCGGCGAGATGCTCGTGTTTTCCGCCGCCGACTTCGAAGACTTCCTGGAACCGCGTCCCGACCTCCCGGCTGGCATGGAAGGCGAGCTGGAACAGGTCGTACGCCACCTCGTCGCCAACCGCTGGCCGTTCCGCCTGCACGCGACGTATGACGAGTCGATCTCGCGCATGCTGGACGTGTTCGAAAAGGTCGACCGCGAGATCCCGTTCGCCGGCCTGCGCTGGATGTTCGACCATGCCGAGACCATCACCCCGCGCAACATCGAGCGCGTTCGGCTACTTGGCGGCGGCATCGCGATCCAGCACCGCATGGCCTTCCAGGGCGAGTACTTCGTCGACCGTTATGGCGCGAAGGCGGCGGAAACGACGCCGCCGATCAAGCGCATGCTGGACGCCGGCGTGCCCGTGGGCGCCGGCACCGACGCGACCCGCGTCGCCAGCTACAACCCGTGGACTGCACTGTACTGGCTCGTCTCCGGCCGCACCGTGGGCGGGCTGCGCCTGTACGACGCGGGCGCGCGCCTCGACCGCCACACGGCGCTCGAACTGTGGACGGCCGGCAGCGCGTGGTTCTCCAGCGAACAGGGCCACAAGGGCCGCATCCAGGCAGGCATGCTGGCCGACCTGGCCGTGCTGTCGGCCGATTACTTCCGCGTCGACGAGGACGCCATCAAGGCCATCGAATCCGTGCTGACGGTGGTCGGCGGCCGCGTCGTGTACGGCCAGGGCCCGTTCCGCGAATACGCGCCGCCGGATCTGCCGGTACTGCCCGAGTGGTCGCCGGTGGCGAAGGTGCCGGGCCATTACCGCCCCGTCCAGCAAGCGGCGGCCACGCCCCTGGCCCACCAGTGCCGCGGCGCCTGCGCCGTGCATGCGCACGCGCACGACCGCGCGCGCAGGTCCGACGTGCCGGTGTCGGATTACAGCGGCTTCTGGGGCGCGTTCGGCTGCAGCTGCTTCGCGTTTTGAGGAGATCGACATGACCATGAAGCCCAACGACCTGGCGCTCGGCGTCGGGCTCGGCCTGCTGGCCGGCTACATCGACACGTCCGCATTCGTCGCCCTGTTCGGCCTGTTCACCGCGCACGTGACGGGCAACTTCGTCCTCATCGGCAGCGAGCTGGCGCGGCCGTCGCACGCCGGCGTGCTGCTGCTGAAATTCCTCGCCGTGCCCGCGTTCGCGGCCGGCGTCGTCGTGGCACGCATGATGGACGTGCGCTGCGCCCGCCTGGGCCACAACCCGGCGCGCCCGCTGCTGGGCGTGCAGCTGGCGCTGCTCACGGCGTTCATGGTGGCGGGCGTGGCCGCGTCGCCGCTGGGCAATCCGGAAGCGCCGCTGGTACTCGTCAGCGGGATGCTGGGCGCGGCGGCGATGGGCGTGCAGAACGCGGCCGGCAAGCTGCAGTTCGGCCGCATTGCGCCGACGACGGTCATGACGGGCAACGTGACCGAACTGCTGATCGACATGACGGACCTGGCCAGCGGCCGCGCCACGCCGGCCGTCAAGGCCCGCTTCGTGAAGTTCTTCTGGCCCGTGCTGGCGTTCGCCTTCGGCTGCGTCACGGGCGGCGCCGCGTACATGACGTTCGGGTTCTGGTGCCTGCTGCCCGCGCTGGCGCTGCTGGCCTTCCTCGTGCTGTTGGACTGGCCGGCGCTGGAGGCGGCACCGGCAGCGGCATAGCGGCACCGGATGCGTGCATGTCCGTCCCATCATTAGTAAAATGGTCGAACTAATCATTCGAACGAGAGGGAAAAGACATGCGCAGACTCGCCATGGCCTGCCTGGCGGCGGGTGTCCTGGCCGCCCAGGCGGCGCCGGCTCCGGCTCCGGCTTCGGCAAGCCGCCCACGCGTGGTGGTGCTGACCGACATCGAGGCCGACCCGGACGACACGCAATCGCTGGTCCGCCTGATGCTGTACACGAACGACCTCGACATCCAGGGCATCGTGGCGACGACGTCGGTCCACATGCGGGCCGCCGTCCACCCCGAGTCCGTGCGCGCCGTGATCGAGCGTTATGCCCRCGTGCGGCCCAATCTGCTGAAGCACGATCCCGCGTATCCGCCCGCGCAGCAATTGCTGGCGAAGGTCAGCCAGGGGCTTCCCGTGTACGGCATGGCCGGCGTCGGCGACGGCCACGATTCTCCCGGCTCCAACCTGCTGTTGCGCACCATCGAGGCGGACGATCCGCGCCCGCTCTGGATCCCGGTCTGGGGCGGCGCCAACACGCTCGCGCAGGCGCTGTACCGCCTGCAGCACACGACCACGCCCGAGCGGCTGGCGCGCCTCGTCGGCCGGCTGCGCGTTTATACGATCTCCGACCAGGACGACAGCGGCGCCTGGATCCGCAGGACGTTCCCCTCGCTGTTCTACATCGTCAGCCCGGGCAGCTACGGCAACGCGACGTGGATGGGCATGCACGAGGCGGTGGCCGGCATCGACAACACGACCGTCGGCAACCAATGGCTGGCTGCGCACATCCAGCAGGGTCACGGTCCGCTCGGCGCCGCGTATCCGGACGTGGCCTACGGCATGGAGGGCGATACGCCGAGCTTCCTCGGCCTGATCCCGAACGGTCTCAACGCGCCCGAGCATCCGGACTGGGGCGGCTGGGGCGGCCGCTACGTGGCGCGCATCCCGGCCATCGATGAAACCGATCCGCAAGGCTTCAACGGTGGGGTGCCGGTCGAACAGGAAACCCGGCCCATCTGGACCAATGCGGCCGACACGTACACGCCCTCGATTCCCGCCGACTACGGCCGCGCGATCAAGCCCGCCAGCCAGTCGTTCAAGGGCAACCGGGTGACGATCTGGCGCTGGCGCGACGACTTCCAGAACGACTTCGCGGCGCGCATGGCCTGGACGACGCAGCCGTACGCCAGGACCAACCACGCGCCCGTGCCGGCCCTGGCCCACGCGGACCGGTTGACCGTCCACGGCGGCGACTGGTTCACCCTGGACGCAAGCGGCAGCACGGATCCCGACGGCGACAGCCTGGGTTATCACTGGTTCGAGTACCACGAGGCCGGCACGCTGGCCCAACCGCTCGAACTGGGCACGGAAAACCTGAAGCACACGGCGGCGCGGGCGCCGCTGGTCGACAGGCCGGCCACCGCCCACATGATCCTGCGCGTCACGGACAAGGGCTCACCGCCCCTCAGCCGCTACAAGCGCGTGATCGTGACGATCCTGCCCAGGGACTAGAAACCTGTCCGGGTAGGGTGGGCACCCCTGTGCCCACG
>NZ_JBFUDR010000389.1:0-4967 GCF_056404615.1 Massilia sp. P2_C2
GCCAGCGCCAGCGTGGCCAGCACGGGCACGGCCACCTTGCGCGGCGTGGTCTTGCGGCGCGCGAGCAGCAGGCCCGCGCCCGCGACGGCGAGGATGGCGGCGGAGACGGCGATGCGGCGGAACAGGTCGATGTCGGACAGGAGGCTGGGCAGCATCACCACGATGACGGCGCCGATCAGCGCGCCGCTGCGGGTCTTGCGGCCGCCCATGATCACCGCGAGCAGGAACAGGATCGTCAGCTCGAAGTTGTACGTGTTCGGCGAGATGTACTGCTCCGAGTACGCGTACAGGCTGCCCGCGAGGCCCGCGAAGCCGGCGCTGATGACGAACGCATACACCTTGTAGCGGTAGACCGAGACGCCCATGCAGTCGGACGCGATGGGGCTGTCGCGCAACGCCTCGAAGGCGCGCCCGATGTGCGACTTCAGCAGCCGGTGCACGACCAGCAGCGACGCCAGCATCAGCGCGGCGACGGCATAGTAGTACTCGACTTCCGTGAGTTCGTGCCCGGCCACGCCGGGTTTCGTCAGCATGATGCCCATCGGACCTTCGGTGAGGAAGGTCATCTCGTTGATGAGGATTTGCACGATTGTGCCGAAAGCCAGCGTCACCATCGCGAGATACGGTCCCGTGACGCGCAGCGCGGGCAGGGCGAGGATGGCGCCGAAGATCGCGGCGCCGGCGATGCTGGCGGGGATCGTCAGCCACCACGCGGCGCCGAGCTTCATCACGAGTACGCCCGTCACGTACGAGCCCACGCCGAACAGGCCCGCGTGGCCGAGCGACACCTGGCCCGTGTAGCCGACGACGATGTCCAGGCCGAACAGCAGGATCGCGTAGATCAGGATCGTCTCGACGAGGTGGATGTAGTACGGGTTCCCGACCAGCACGGGGAAGGCCGCCAGCAGCGCGATGCCGCCGATGGCCGCGCCGGTAATCAGCTTGCTCATTTGCGTCGACATGGTCACACCTTCTTGATGGCGGCCTTGCCGAACAGGCCGGACGGCTTCACGGCCAGCACGAGCAGCAGCAGGACGAGGCCAGGCACTTCCTTGTAGCCGGTGGACAGGTAGAAGCCCGTCGCCGTCTCCGCGATGCCCAGGATGATGCCGCCCACGATGGCGCCCATGCCCGACGTCAGGCCGCCGATGATCGCGACGGCGAACGCCTTCAGCCCGAGCGACGCGCCCATCGTGGCGCTCGTCAGGGTCAGTGGGGCGATCAGGGCGCCCGCGAACGCGGCCGTGGCGGACGACAGCGCGTACGAGAACGTGATGACCATGCGCGTGTTGATGCCCATGAGGCCGGCGGCGTCGCGGTCGTTCGCGGTGGCGACGACCGCCTTGCCATAGATCGATTTGCGGTTGAAGATCTCGACGGCGAGCATGATGGCGAGGGCGCCGATGACGACGGCCACCTGCATCGGCTGCACGTTCGCGCCGAGCACCGTGAACGGCTCCGACGACAGCGGCGACGGGAAGGGCAGCACGTCCTTGCCCCAGATGTTCTCGGCCACGTTCTTGAAGATGATGGCGAGTGCGATGGTCGACATGATCCAGCCGAATTCCGACTTGATCCGCAGCGCGGGCCGCACGGCGATCCATTCGACGAACACGCCCTGCAGCGCGCCGAACACGACGACGATGGGAATCATCAGCCAGTAGCCGATGTATGGCCCGCCGTGGATCGTGCCGACCAGCGACAGGCCCACGAGGGCGCCGAGCATCAGGGCCTCGCCCTGGCCGAAGTTGAGGGTGCCGGACGTGGCGAACGTCAGCTGGTAGCCGAACGCGATCACGGCATAGATCATGCCGAGCGCGATGCCGGACACGACGAGCTGGAGGAGGATTTCCATGATGTCACCCCGACGGCGGCCGCAGCGGCACGCCTTCTAACGAAACGCGAATCAACGCGGACGGCGGCGCGTGCCGCCGTCCGGGGAAGGCTTGCTTCGGCTTACTTCGCCAACGCGACGCGACCTTCGCGCACTTCGCCGAACTTCGTGTTCTCGAAGTTGATCGCCTCGTGGTCGGTGTGGGAGTAGGGTTTGTTGTACGTGGCGACGACGCCTTCCACCGGCGTCTTCAGGTCTTCCAGCGCGGCGGCGATCTTCGGTCCCTCGGTACTGCCGGCCTGCTGGATGGCGGCGGCCAGCAGGTAGACGGAATCGTAGCCCTGCGCGGCCGACACGGCCGACGGCATGCGGCCGCCCGACGGGCTGTAGGCCTTGATGTAGGCGTCGATGAAGGCCTTGCGCTTCGGGGTGTCCGGGTTCTGGATGAACGTCTGCGGCATGCGGGTGCCGTCGCCGTTCTTGCCCGCATTGTCGATGAAGTTGGCCATCGCCAGGGTCCAGCTGCCGACGATGGGCACCTTCCAGCCCAGCTTCTGCATGCCGTTGGCGATCTGCGCCAGTTCCGGGCCGATGCCGTAGGTGAGCACGACGTCGGCGCCGGCCTGCTTCGCGCGCAGCAGCTGCGCGGTCATGTCGACGTCGCCGATATTGTACTTCTCGACGGCGACCGGCTTCACGCCCTTCTTGTCGAGCACCTTCTCGAGGTCTTCGCGGCCCAGTTGGCCGTAGTTGGTGGAGTCGGCCAGGATCGCGGGCTTCTTGAAGCCGCGCCGCGTGATCGCTTCGTCGGCGATCATCGCGGACTGGATCGTGTCGTTGGCCGAGTTGCGGAAGATGTAGTTCTCCGGCTGGTTGGCGAACTGCCTGGTGACGATGGAGCCGGTGGCCACGTTGTTCATCACGGGGATCTTCGCCTGCTGGTAGAAGCGTTGCGAGGCGAGGGCGACGCCCGTATTGATATAGCCGACGGTGGCGACGACTTTTTCCTTGTTGATGAGTTCCTGCGCGACCTGCACGCCGCGCTCGTTCTTCGCTTCGTCGTCGCGTTCGACCAGTTCGATCTTGCGGCCCAGCACGCCGCCCTTGGCATTGATTTCATTGACGGCGAGACGGACGCCATCGCGCATCGACACGCCCATCGGCGCCGATCCGCCCGTGAACGGACCGGACACCCCGATCCTGATCGGCTCTGCCGCCATGCCGGACATCGAAAAACCCAGAACTACCCCTGCAACCAATGCTTTCAACTTGAAATTCATTGCCGTCTCCGTAGTCGTTTTGTGTCGTTGTACGCTGGGACGCCGAGGTTCGGCGCCGGGCCCATCGTGGCCGATTGTAGGATAGCAATCAAACAACAGCAATCGATTGGTGTGACGCGATGCAACATGCGGCATTCATGCACACGTAAGGGATGCGTCAGGAAGGACAGGTAGGGCAAGCAGGGCAGGCAAAAAAAAGGCCGCGCCAAAGCGCAGCCTCGTCGATCCGCCTGCGTGTGCCGGCGTCTTCGGACTTATCGTCGTCAGCGGTGGCCGCGCCACCCGCCGCGATGACCCCATCCGCCGTGATGGCCGCCGCTGAAGTGGCTCCAGCTGAAGCCAAGGCCGATCGAAATCGGCGGATACCACAGCGGTTCCGCATAGACGGGAGCGTAGGGTGCATACACCGGGGCCGGCACGTACACCGGCTGGGTCACGACGGTGGTCGGGGCCGGGCTGTACGTCACGGTGCCGGCCGTCCCGCTGGCGGCAGCGGCCGCGCCGGTGCCGGGTGCGACGGGCGTCACCGAGACGACCTGCCAGCCTTCGGGGTCGGTGTGGCCGTAGGCGCGCGTGCCGTAGTTGGCCGGTGCGGGATAGTACGTGGCGCAGCCGCTGAGGGCTGCTCCGAGCGAAACGATAATGGCGAGCTTTTTCATGACGGTTCTCCTCACCTGCCAATGATAAAGATTTCGGCGGCGCCTGCCTTGGGATTTACAGGCTGTTACACGTGTTCATGATTCAGAAAAAAGATGTGTGCCTTCTCGTTGCATCGTAGCCGCCGGCAGACCGGTCCGGTTTGATGATATCGTGTCACGTTTCGCATCATTCCCGCCTTTTTCGCGCATTTTCGATGCCTACATCCACGCAACTCCGCGCCGGCACGGCCGGTCTGTCGGCCTGGGGCCCTTACCTCGCCCTGCTGTTGTCGCTCGTCTCGCTGACGGCGGGCGCCTCGCTCGCCAAGCACCTGTTCCCCGCCGTCGGGGCGGCCGGCGCCACGGCACTGCGCCTCACGTTCGCGGCCGTGATCCTCGCCGCCGTGTTCCGGCCCTGGCGCTTGGGCGTGCGTGGAGATGGCCGCGCGCTGCTGCTGTACGGCGTCACGCTCGGCGCCATGAATCTCAGCTTCTATACGGCGCTTGCGTATGTGCCGCTGGGGATCGCCATTGCGGTCGAGTTCACCGGACCGCTCGTCGTCGCGGTGGCGACGTCGCACCGGCGCCTGGACTTCATCTGGATCGCGCTCGCCTGCGCCGGCCTCGCACTGCTGCTGCCATTGCACGGCGGCGCGGCCGCGCTGGACTGGCGCGGCATCGCCTGCGCGCTCGTGGCCGGTGCCTGCTGGGCCGTGTACATCCTCGCCGGCAAGCGCGCGAGCGCCGCTTACGGGCCGGCGGCGTCCAGCTGGGGCACGCTGGTCGGCGCGCTGATCGCGGGTCCGATCGGCATCGCGCACGCGGGCAGCGCGCTGCTGGCGCCGTCCGTGCTGCTGTTCGGCGTCGCGGTGGCCGTGCTGTCCAGCGCGATCCCGTATTCGCTCGAGATGGTGGCGCTGCGCCGGCTGCCGTCGAACACCTTCAGCACCCTGCTGAGCGCGGAGCCCGCGATCGGCGCGCTGATGGGGCTCGTGCTGCTGGGCGAACACCTCGGCGCGACGCAATGGCTGGCGATCGCCCTGATCGTCGCGTCGTCGATCGGCGCCGCGACGAGTGCAAGCCTGGCCGCGCGCCGGCCGCCGGGGGATGTCGCGCCGCCGGCGCCCCTGTAAGAGCGATATTTTGTAAAATTGCTGCTTTGGCCGAACCGACGCGTAGGGTGGGCACCCCTGTGCCCACGCGTGACGGTCGCGT
>NZ_JBFUDR010000390.1:0-4964 GCF_056404615.1 Massilia sp. P2_C2
ACGTGGAAGCGCTCGCCCACGTGGTGCACCGCAACCGCGAGATCGGCGCCACCATCGCCAGCGGCTCGTTCCAGTCGGACGGCATGGTGATCGCCCCCTGTTCGATGAAGACGCTGGCCGCCGTCGCGCATGGTTTGTCGGATAACCTGATCGCACGCGCCGCCGATGTCGTCCTGAAGGAACGTCGGCGCCTGATTTTGATGGTGCGCGAGACGCCGTTCAACCTGGCGCACCTGCGCAACATGACGGCYGTCACGGAAATGGGCGGCATCGTGTTTCCGCCGCTGCCGAGCTTCTACAACCGTCCCGCCACGATAGACGAGATGGTCGAGCACACGGTCGCGCGCGTCATGGACCTGCTGGGCGTGGCGAACGATCTCGCCCCACGCTGGGGCGGCATGCGGGACATCGTTTCGAAAGACGACGCGCGCTGAGCCGTTTGCAGCCCTCGTCAGGCGTGTTCGCCGTACGGATCGCGCTCTGCCTGTCTTTGTTCTCTTGCGTCTTCGATTTTTCTGCGCTGCTCGTTACGCTTGCGCATGATTTCTGCGTGCTGGGCCGCCGTCATGGGCGGTGCGGTCATGAGGTCCTTCAACTGCGCGGTGTGGCTGTAGTTATTAATCATGAGGCGACTGCATCCTTATTGACCGATAACATTATGGCACGTCGACAAACCTGGTTTTTCGAGGTGCCACTGGCGGGCGGCGCCAGTCAGAAACGCGAACTCGACCGTTTTCGACGGTCCGTTAGCGTTATCGATTATGCGCGAGACTCGGCCGTTTGTGCGGCCTCGCACAAAAAAAAAGTTGCAGTATGGAAGGCGTATGCGCGGCGGCCCGGATGAACGGACCCGCCCGCGTCATGGATGCGGCTCTGGAACGGCAGCCGGGCTGGATTATTTCTGTTGCTGATGATTCATGCGCACCAGCATGCGGATGAATTCGCGTGCCAGTTGCTTGTGATGCTCATCCAGGCGCTGCAGGTCGGCGATCAGCTTGACGTCGGCCGATTCGAAGCGGGCGCCGCTGTCCGCAGAGTCGCCATTCGCGGCGGCGTTTTCCGAACCGCCGAAGCGCAGCCAGTCTGCGGGCACGCCCAGCCACTGCGCGATCATGCGCAATTTTTCCTGGGTCGGAATCGCCTCTCCGACCAGCCATTTGCGCGCTGCATGGACTGTGATCGGACGGCCTTCGAAGCGAATGTTAAATTCCCGCGCCAGCCGGGTCGGGCTGTCCGGAGAATAATGGGCATTTTTCAGGGCTTGCTGCAGGCGCTCGCTGAAGCTCTCCCGTTCGTTAGTCGAATTCATGGGTGGCACTAAGGGTTCATGCAAAGCCGTCATAGGTCGCTCCGTTGACCAGACCGTCTGTGACGGCAAGGGGAGGCTGTAGGTAACAAATAAGTGAGTATTGATCAATTCTCACAGTGCTGTCCAGCAATTCCCATTCTTTTCCGCGTTTTGGCAGCAATGTGTGAAAAATATCCTACAGGAAAAGGAAATCGTTTGCTTGTGCGATTTCCCTTCCGAACGGCGAACATATATTCCTCTCGGCATGCCAAATGGTGCCAAGAATCAACAAATGGCCGGGATATGCGTTTAGATTGTCACGAATTCTGCGACACCCATCCTGCGTAATATGTTGTTTTGGGGCAACCAAAAGCGAACGATACCTGCGTCTTCGGTTACACGAATCAAGTTACCGTTGTGCCAAAGATAATGTTGGTGAGCCAATGCTTCCCCGATCGCAAAGCTGGGCTCGTGGGCGTCGTTTGCCCTTTTAAACGTCAAAGGAACAATGTCAACCGCCGATCGCCGAATGGATAGCTGAGCTGGGCTTCGAGAGGATTCATGCAGATCGCTTGTGTTGGGGCGGCCATGGCGCGCGTTACAATACCGCAAACGCTTTTGACGTAAACGTAAACGGAAGGCGCGGACTGTGATTCCAATGCTTCCGCGCCACGCCCCAGACGACAGACTGCAGGACATCATGGCCACTACCTATACCATCGCCGAACTGGCACGCGAATTCGACATCACCGCCCGTGCGATTCGCTTCTACGAAGACCAGGGCCTGCTCAGCCCGAAACGCGAGGGCCAGGGCGGACGCAACCGTGTCTACACACCGCGCGACCGCACCCGGCTGAAATTGACCTTGCGCGGCAAGCGCCTGGGTCTCACTTTGTCGGAGATCAAGAGCATCATCGACATGTATGAGACACCGAAGGATACGGTGGCCCAGATCAACCGCTTCCTCGGCGTGCTGGCGCATCAGCGCGAAACGCTGGAACAACAGCGTGCCGACATCGAGATGTCGCTGGCGGAAATCGCGGTGCACGAAGAAGAATGCCGGCGGCTGCTGGAGGACTCGGGCACGACCGGGGAACAGGTGGCCGATGACGCCGGGGAAAAGGATGCGGCGTAACCGCATTCACTTTACGTTTACGTTAACGTCACTCCGCGCTATCATCTAGCCTGGCCATGAGCCACCACATAGACGAGGACGAGGACGAGGACGACATGTTGCATCTCCCTGGCTTGACCTTTGATCACGGCGAAGACATCGCCGCCCTGCGCGAAGCTGTACAACAGTTCGCCGCAAGCGAAATCGCACCCCGCGCGGCCGAGATTGACCGCACCGACCAGTTCCCGATGGACCTGTGGAAAAAGATGGGCGAACTGGGCCTGCTGGGCATCACTGTCGGCGAGGAATACGGCGGCGCGAATATGGGCTACCTGGCACACATCGTCGCCATGGAAGAAATCTCGCGTGCCTCGGCCTCCGTGGGCCTGTCGTATGGCGCCCACTCGAACCTGTGCGTCAACCAGATCAAGCGCAACGGCAATGACGAGCAGAAACGCAAATACCTGCCGAAGCTGATTTCGGGCGAACACGTCGGTGCTTTGGCCATGTCCGAGCCGAACGCCGGTTCCGACGTCGTCAGCATGAAGCTGCGCGCCGATCTCAAGGGCGACCGCTACGTGCTGAACGGCACCAAGATGTGGATCACGAACGGTCCGGACGCCGACACCCTTGTTGTCTATGCCAAGACCGACATCGACGCGGGCCCGCGCGGCATGACCGCCTTCCTGATCGAGAAGGGAAGCAAAGGCTTCTCGATTGCACAAAAACTGGACAAGCTCGGCATGCGCGGTTCGCACACGGGCGAACTCGTGTTCCAGGATTGCGAAGTCCCGGTCGAGAACGTGCTGGGCGGCGTCGGCCGTGGTGTCAACGTGCTGATGTCGGGCCTGGACTTCGAACGCACCGTGCTGTCAGGTGGCCCGCTGGGCATCATGTCGGCCTGCATGGACGTGGTCGTACCGTATATTCACGAGCGCAAGCAGTTTGGCCAAGCAATTGGTGAGTTCCAATTGATGCAGGGCAAGATCGCGGATATGTATTCGACGATGATGGCATGCCGTGCTTATGTGTACGCCGTCGGCCAGGCCTGCGACCGCGCGACGAGCCCGGAACAGGTCCGCGCCCTGCGCAAGGACGCCGCCGGCGCCATCCTGTACAGCGCGGAAAAGGCGACGTGGATGGCCGGCGAAGCGATCCAGACGCTGGGCGGCAATGGTTATATCAACGAGTATCCGGTAGGCCGCCTGTGGCGCGACGCCAAGCTGTACGAGATCGGCGCGGGCACGAGCGAGATTCGCCGCATGCTGATCGGCCGCGAACTGTTCGGCGAGACGATGTAAGTTTGTGAGAAGAGGGGACCGGGCGCACAAGAAGATCGGCAAGAGCCGGCAAAACAATACTCACACAGCCCGAAAAAAACAGGACCGCCGTTCCCCAGCCGGAAGCCGTTTCCGGCGGCCGGGGACGGCGGATCTTGAATCCACGATCCCGATACCATCGTTCGCGGACTACAATGACCGCTGCCCCGTCCACCGCGCGAGATGCCCGATGACCCAGGCCACCTTTCCCAAGCTGCTGTCGTCCCAGATTGCCTTCGACATCGCGCGCACCATTCTGGACGGCTTCGACCGCCACTACAAGCTGTTCCGCGAGGCCAGCAAGACGGCCAAGACCCATTTCGAGCGCGCCGACTGGCCGACGGCCCAGCAGGCCGCGCGCAAACGCATCGACTTCTACGACAAGCGCGTGCAGGAATGCGTGCATGCGCTGGAAGACGAATATGCGCCGGAAGACCTCGACGACGAAACCTGGCGCGAAACCAAGCTGCATTATATTGGGCTACTGAGCGGCCTGCAGACCGGCCACAAGCGCCCGGAACTGGCCGAGAGCTTCTTCAATTCCGTCAGTTGCCACATCCTGCACCGCAGCTATTACCGCAACGATTTCATCTTCGTGCGGCCGGCCGTCTCGACGGAATACATCGAGACGGACGAGCCCGCGCCGACCTACCGCGTCTACTACCCGGCGGCGGACGGCCTGCGCTTCGCATTGCGGCGCATGGTCACGAATTTCCAGCTCGACTGTGCGTTCGCCGACCTCGACCGCGACATCACCCTCGTCGAGGCGCGCATGGTCGAGCATTTCGGCTTGCATGAACGCGAGCCGAACCAGCAGCTGCACGTGCTGTCGAGCCTATTCTTCCGCAACAAGGCCGCCTACATCGTCGGCCGCGCCATCAACGGCGCGCGCGAACATCCGTTCGTCGTGCCGATCCTGCACGACCGCGCGAACCGGCTCGTCCTCGACACGGTACTGACCGACCCCGACCAGGTGATCCTGCTGTTCTCGTTCACGCGCGCTTACTTCATGGTCGACATGGAAGTGCCATCGGCCTATGTGCAATTCCTGCGCAGCCTCATGCCGAAGAAGCCGCGCAGCGAAATCTATACCGTGCTCGGCCTGCAAAAGCAGGGCAAGACGCTGTTCTACCGCGACTTCCTGCAGCACCTGAAGCACAGCTCCGATGCCTTCCGCGTCGCGCCTGGTATCCGCGGTCTCGTGATGCTCGTGTTCGAACTGCCCTCCTTTCCTTACGTGTTC
>NZ_JBFUDR010000391.1:0-4927 GCF_056404615.1 Massilia sp. P2_C2
GGCGAGGTGTGGGACGCGCCGCGCTTCGGCTACCGCGGCATGATGCTCGACGTGGCCCGTCACTTCGCATCGGTGGCGACGGTCAAGCGCCTGCTCGACTGCATGGCGCGTTATAAACTGAATCGCCTGCACCTGCACCTGACCGACGACGAGGGTTGGCGGCTGCGCATCGATGCGCTGCCGGAGTTGACCGATATCGGCAGCAAGCGCGGCATGGCGGGCGGCCACGCCCTGCCACCGTCCTTCGGTTCCGGCGCCGCCGTGCGAACGTCCGCAGGCACGGGCTATTACGAGGCCGACGACTTCATCGCGATCCTGCGTCATGCGCATGCGCGCCACATCGAGGTCATCCCGGAATTCAACATGCCGGGCCACGCGCGCGCGGCCGTGCTGGCGATGCGCGCGCGCCACGACCGCCTGCGCGCACAGGGCGACGTCGAAGGGGCGGAGCGCTACCTGCTGAGCGATCCTGACGATGCCTCCGTCTACGAATCCGTGCAGCTGTGGCGCGACAACGTGATCTGCATCGCGCTGCCTTCGGTCGACCGCTTCATCGATACGGTCGTGGCCCATGTGGCGGCGCTGTACCGCGAAGCGGGCGTGCCGCTGCGGACCATCCACACCGGCGGAGACGAGGTGCCGCCGGGCGCATGGGAAGGCTCGCCGCGCTGCCGGGAGCTGATGCGCACACGGGGCTGGACGCACGTAGGGCAGCTGCACGCGGACTTTCTCGACCGCTGCCGCGCGATCCTGGCGCGCCACGGCCTCGCGTTCGCGGGCTGGGAAGAGACGGCGCTCGTGGTCGAGGAGGGCGGTCCCCGTTTCCAGGTCTACGCGTGGAACAACGCCTGGGGCTCGGGCAAGGAGGACGTCGCCTACCGCCTCGCCAACGCCGGCCACGACGTCGTGCTGGCGAACGCCGCCAACCTGTACTTCGACCTCGCCTACGCCAAGGATCCGCAGGAGCCGGGTTATTACTGGGCCGGCTTCGTCGAGACGCGCCACGCGTTCGGCTTCTGCCCGCTGGACATGATCGTCGGCGCCGCCAGCGACCCGATGGGGCAGGCCGTGCCGGCGGAACGCCTGGCCGCGATGACGCGCCTGACGCCGCAGGGCCGGCGCCGCGTCAATGGCCTGCAGGGACAGCTGTGGGGAGAAAACGCCCGCACGCGCGACCGCATCGAATACCTGGCCGCGCCGCGTCTCGTGGCGCTGGCGGAGCGCGCGTGGGCGCCGGATCCCGGCTGGTGCGCGATCGGGGACGCCGCCGCGCGCGCTCGTGCGATGGCGGACGACTGGAACGAGTTCGCCAACCGCCTCGGCCAGCGGGAACTGGCACGGCTGGACCGCGCGCCGCTGGCCTATGGCTACCGCCTGCCGCCGCCGGGCGCGATCGCCGCGGGCCGGACGGTCCACGCGAACGTCGCCCTGCCGGGCCTCGCGCTGCATTACACTCTGGACGGCAGCGAGCCCGACGCGGCCGGCCCGCGCTACACGGCGCCGGTGGACGCGCCGCCGGAGGCGGTCGTGTTCAAGGTCGCCACCTTCGACACGCGCGGGCGCAAGAGCGCAACCGTCGTCATCGCACTGGACTCCCATGGATAACATCCGCCCCGACCATCTATCTCCCGTCCGCCATCCGCTGGCCTGGGTGCCCACGCTGTATCTCGCACAGGGCCTGCCGTTTTATAGCGTCGCCCTCGTGGCGGGGCTGATGTTCAAGAGCATGGGCGTGCCCAACGAGCAGATCGCGCGCTGGACCGGCGTGCTGGGCCTCGCCTGGGTGTTCAAGGCACTCTGGAGTCCCTTCCTGGAACTGGCCGCGAGCAAGAAGCGCGTCGTCGTCGTGCTGCAGGTCACGGGCGGCGCCGCGCTCGCGGCACTGGCGCTCGCGCTGCAGTTGCCCGCGTGGTTCGCGCTGGCGATCGGACTGCTGGGCATCGTGGCGCTGGCGTCCAGCACGCACGACATCGCGGCCGACGGTTTGTATATCGCGAGCCTGTCGGCCCGCCAGCAGGCTGCCTACGCCGGCTGGCAGGGCGCGTTCTTCAACGGCGCCAAATTCCTGTCGCTGGGTGGACTCGTGATCCTGGCCGGCTTTCTCGAACAGCGCGTCGGCGCGCCGGCCGCGTGGGCCACCGTGTTCGGCCTGCTCGGCGCGCTGCTGGCGGGGCTCGGGCTGTATCACGCGTGGGCCTTGCCGGGCGCGCCCGCGCCGGCGGGTGGGCCAGGCTCAGTGCGTGTTTCCTTGCGCGGCACGGCCGCGGTGCTGGCGGACGTCGTGCGCGCCTTCTTCGCCAAGCCGGGCATCTGGATGGGCATCGTGTTCATCCTGCTGTTCCGGCTCGCGGAAGGGCAGGTGCAGACGATCGGCCCGCTGTTCCTGCGCGATGCGCGCGCGCTCGGCGGCCTCGGTCTCTCCACGCAGGAAGTGGGCGCCATCTACGGCACGGCCGGCACGGCGGCCTTCCTCGTCGGCAGCATCCTCGGCGGCTGGTTCACGTCGCGCGTGGGCCTGGCGCGCGCGATGCTCACGCTGATCCTGGCGATGAACGTGCCGAACCTCGTGTTCTGGTACCTGGGCACGGCGCAACCGTCGGACCTGGGCCTCGTCACCGCGGCGCTGTCGGCCGAGATGTTCGGCTACGGCTTCGGCTTCGTCGGCATGATCCTGTTCATCATGCAGGTGATCGCCCCCGGCCCCTACCAGACGGCGCACTACGCGCTGGGGTCCGGGTTCATGCAGTTGGGCTTCGTGCTGTCGAAGGTGGTCAGCGGAGACATCCAGGCATGGCTCGGCTACCGGCATTTCTTCTTGTGGGTCGTGCTGTCGGCGCTGCCTATCCTTGTGCTGGTCCGTTTTGTGAAGATGACACCGGCTTCCCAGGTTTCGTGAATTTATACGCCATATATACTCTGGTTGGAGTATGATTGGCGTATGAATCCAAGGAAGCCATCATGAAGCTTGTTGAAACGAAACCAAAATTTCCCGATACCGATAAAGTCACGATCAATCTGGGCCTCGTCGACCTGGCGCAGATGGACCTGCTCGTGGCGGAGGGTTTTTATACGAACCGCACGGATTTCGTCCGCACGGCCATCCGCAACCAGTTGCAGCAGCACGGCGACGCGATCCGCCAGACGGTCACGCGCAAGCGTTTCGTCATGGGGATGCAGCGCTATACCCGGGCCGAGCTGGAGGCGAGCGTCGCCGCCGGCGAACGGCTCGACATCCACGTGCTGGGCCTCGCCACGATCGACGACGACGTGACGCCCGAGCTGGCGCGCGCCGCCATCGCATCGATCCAGGTGCTGGGCGCGTTCATGGCGCCCACCCCCGTCAAGACCGCGCTCGCGGACCGCATCCTATCCTGAGGTACACGATGAAACCCTACGAAAAATTTGTTGAGAACATGCTCAAGGCGGTCCGCGAGGGCCAGGGCAAGGACCCGGCCGCCGCGACGGCGCTCATCCACGAAACGCTGCGCAACGCCGGGCTGATGCCGGGCGGCGGCCAGCCCGGTGCGCACGCGTCCGCGCGTCCGCCGTTCGCCGCGCCGTTCGCAGACATGAAAGGCGCGCCGGCCTGGGGCCGCAGCGCCATTCCGGAAGGCGATGCGCCGTTCGCGGACTGGCGCGCCCGTTTCGACGGACTGCGCCAGCGCCCGCGTCCCGCCACGCCGGATGCGCCGGGCACCTTCCTCGAAGGCGAGTTCGGCAACGCGGCCGGCACGCGTCGCTACCGTTTATATGTGCCGGCGCGCGCTGCCTCCGGGCCGCGGCCGCTCGTCGTGATGTTGCACGGTTGCCAGCAGGATGCCGGCGATTTCGCGGCCGGCACGGCGATGAACCGGCTGGCCGAGGAGGAAAACTGCCTCGTGCTGTACCCGGAACAGGACCGCGGCGCCAACGGGTCGAACTGCTGGAACTGGTTCGATGCGGCGCACCAGGGGCACGGGGAGGGGGAGCCGTCTCTGATCGCCGACATGACCCGGGAGATCATCCGCACGCACGGCGCCGACCCGCGCCGCGTGTACGTGGCGGGCCTGTCGGCGGGCGGCGCGATGGCGGCCGTGATGGGCGCCGCCTACCCCGAACTGTACGCGGCCGTCGGGGTTCACTCCGGCTTGCCGGTGGGGGCCGCGCGCGACCTGATGTCCGGGCTGCACGCGATGAAGGGCACGTCGAAGGGCAAGCGCCACGCCAACTTGCGCCGGCGGGTGCCGCTGATCGTCATCCACGGGGACCAGGATGCCGTCGTTCATCCATCCAATGGCGAGGCGCTGTTCCACCAGTTCACGCATGACGGCAAGTTGAGCGAGATCGAAGAAAGCGGCACGACCGGTAGCGGACGTGGTTATACGCGTACGACGGCGCTGGACGATGCCGGCAAGGTGGTCGCGGAATACTGGGTCGTGCACGGGGCGGGCCATGCGTGGGCGGGCGGCAGTCCGGCCGGGTCGTACACGGATGGTGCGGGGCCGGATGCGTCGGCCGAGATGCTGCGCTTCTTCCTCGCCCGGTCCTGATTTGCTATGCTGAGGGATTCCGAGCATCGTGGATGGAGTGGTACATGGTTTCCCTGCAAGAGCAGCTGATGAAGGCCGGGTTGGTCGACAAGAAAAAGGTCAAGGTCGCCAACCAGGAAAAGGTCAAGCAGCAAAAAATCGAACGCCGCACGGGCGTGCAGAGCGTCAATGAGGCGAAGGAGGCCGCACTCGAGGCCCAGCGCCAGCAGGCCGAGCGCGCCCGCCAGCTCAACGCCGAGCGCGACGCCGCCGCGGCCGCCAAGGCCGTCGAGGCGCAGATCGCCCAGATGGTCAAGGTGAACCGCCAGCCCAAGGGCAAGGGGAACCTGGACGTCGCCTACAACTTCACGATCGGCACGAAGATCGAGCGCATCCACGTCTCGGGCATGGTGCGCGAC
>NZ_JBFUDR010000392.1:0-4920 GCF_056404615.1 Massilia sp. P2_C2
TTTTACTTATCGTCAGAAGTTTTGCCTGTTGTACAAATGTAACAGTTCAAAATACGTACATACATTGGCCCGCCTCAATTTGGTGYGCTACGCACATGAAATAATGTTGTGCGCAAATCCCCCTTCCATAGCGTGTTTTTCGCCGAAACCCGTCATACACACGAATATTTTCGTCTTTACAGCGCATAAACGAGAGTAATTACGCCCAATTTTGGGTATTTTTTGTCATTACGCAAGGGTGCAACACTCGCAAATATGCACGTCAGAACGTTGACAGGTTGCCATACCGGGTGATTCCATTGCCAGCTTGAAAAAAATGTTAACCCGCATTGATTTCAAAATTGTCGCAACAGCGACCGAGCGTTTCACGGCTGCCAACCCGTTGCCGTGCCATATTCCCCTAGGAGTTTGAAACTATGATGGAAAAAGTCTTGTCCCGGTCGATCCGGCTGATGTGCATCAGCGGCGTCGCCTTCGGGATGAATGCGGCTTACGCGCAAGACACGCAACCCTCGAGCATGCAGCGCGTCGAAGTGACCGGCTCGCGCATCCGCCAGGTCGATCTGGAAACGGCACAACCGATCCAGGTGATGACCCAGGAACAGATCCAGAAAACGGGTCTCGTCACCGTCGGCGACATCCTGAATCAATTGTCCTCGGCAGGTACGCCGGACTTCGACCGCGGCGGTTCGCTGACGTCGAACCGTGAGAACGGCGGCCAATACATCAGCCTGCGCAACCTGGGCTCGAACCGCCTGCTGGTCCTGGTGGACGGCAAGCGCTGGACCCAGTCCGTCGACGGCTATACCGACATGTCGACCATCCCGTCGGCCATGATCGACCGCATCGAAGTGCTGAAGGACGGCGCTTCCTCGATCTACGGTTCGGATGCGATCTCGGGCGTCGTCAACATCATCCTGAAAAAGCGCATGGATGGCGGCCAGCTGAGCCTCTACACCGGCGCCAACGACAAGGCCGACGGCCGCGCCAAGGACTTCTCGCTGACCTACGGCGCCAGCACCGACAAGGCGTCGCTGATGGTCGGCCTGTCGCACACCGAGCAGGGCACCGTGTGGGCCCGCGACCGCAACATCACCAAATTCCCGAAGGGCCCGGCACACCCGACCTCCGGCCTGGGCGCAGGCCCGTGGGCTGAAGTCCTGCCGGCCAACAGCGAAGACTTCGATTACGTGCTGAATCACACCGGCGGCAACGGCGGCAACGGCATCGGCGTCGGTGCCGATCCGCGCAATCCGGCCAATTATCACGACTGGAAGAGCAGTATCGTCGAGGACAAGTTCAACAGCGCCTCGCAGATGATGTTCCAGATGCCGAACCGCCTGGACACGCTGTTCACGAAAGGTACGCTGGAACTGCCGTACGACATGCAGTTCAGCACCACCGCCATGTATTCGCAGCGTTCTTCGAGCGCACAGGTCGCCGGCTACCCGCTGCGCAGCGACGTGCAGTCGAACAACCCGGTCTACATCGACAAGAACAGCTACTGGAACCCGTTCGGTGAAGACCTGTACTTCATCCGCCGTACCGTCGAAGTGCCGCGCGTGACGGAAAACAYGAACAACACGTTCCACGTCGATGCGACCCTGTCGGGCAACTTCGAATGGCATGGCAAGGCCTGGAACTGGGACGTGGGCTACAACCACAGCGCCGTCCGCGGCGAGACCCTGGGCACCGGCAACGTCAACCTGCTGAACCTCAAGAAGGCGCTCGGTCCGTCGTTCCTGAACGCGAGCGGCGCCGTCCAGTGCGGCACCGCGGACGCCCCGATTCCGCTGGCCGAATGCCAGCCGTTCAACATCATCGCCGGTCCCGGCGCCGCCAGCCCGCAAGTGCTGAACTACATCATGTCGACCGGCCAGGCGACCTACGGCTCGACCATCAACAGCGCGACCGCCAACATCAGCGGCGAGTTGCTGCAGCTGCCGGCAGGCATGCTGGGCGTGGCAGCCGGCGTGGAACACCGCGAAGTGCGCGGTTACGACATCCCGGGCCAGTTCGAACAATCGGGCTACTCGACCGACCTGGCCGGCAACCCGACCATCGGCCGCTACTCCGTGCGCGAAGCCTACCTCGAAACCAACATCCCGATCCTGAAGGGCGTGCGTTTCGCGGAACTGCTGAGCGTCGACCTGGCAACCCGCTACTCGGACTACAGCAACTTCGGCAATACCCACAACAGCAAAGCCAGCTTCATGTGGAAGCCGCTCAAGGACCTGCTCGTCCGCGGCACCTGGGCACAGGGCTTCCGCGCCCCGACCGTGGGCGACACGTTCGGCGGCGGCCAGCAGACCTATGATACGTACATGGACCCGTGCGACAGTGCCTACGGCCAGCGCGGCACGCCGGGCGTCGACGCACGCTGCACGGCGCAAGGCGCAGGTCCGGGCTTCCGCCAGACCGACCAGACCAATACCCCGATCACCGACGCCGGCGGTGCACAGAGCGCCAACCCGTTCATGGCCGGCGCCGGCAACGCGTCGCTGCAGCCGGAACGCGCCAAGACGAAGACCTTCGGCTTCGTCTACAGCCCGGCCTGGCTGCCGGGTCTGTCGAGCTCGCTGGACTGGTACAACATCCGTGTCGACAACCTGATCAGCGCCATCACGGCCACGCAAGTCGCCGAATATTGCTACGTCCAGGGTGTCGCTTCGTTCTGCAACGCGATCAAGCGTGACCCGGTCAGCGGCCAGATCGTTAACCTGTCGCGCGGCAACGCCAACCTGGGCGCACTGGAAACCGAAGGCTACGACCTGTCGCTGGCCTACCGCTTCCGCCGCGGTGCCTACGGCGCGTTCGGCCTGCGTTCGGACTCGACCTTCGTGACCAAGTACCGCACCAAGGCCGACAACACGGCCGACTGGGAAAGCTCGCTGGGCGAGTACGACGGCGGTGGCGGCTACGCCTACTACCGCATCAAGTCGAACGTCGCGCTCGACTGGAGCCTGGGCGACTGGAGCGCCACGTGGACGGCCCGCTACTTCGGCAGCCTCCGCGACAAGTGCTACAGCAGCACCGTCGAATGCTCGAATCCGACCGGCCATGCCAACTGGGGTACCGGCTACAACCGGAAGGGCGCGATGGTCTACAACGACGTGAGCGTCTCGTACAAGACCCCGTGGAAAGGCCAGATCATGGTCGGCGCCAACAACATCTTCGACAAGGAACCGCGTACCACCGTGCTGGGCGCATCGTCCTCGTCGGCTGTGGACGCCAACCTGCCGATCGACCGCTTCGTCTACGTGCGTTACAACCAGGCCTTCTGATCGGTACGACCCGTCCGGTGCGGTCCCATGGGGCCGCCGATCGATTACCTGAACAATGCCCGCCAGGTTCGCCTGGCGGGCATTTTTTCATCCGAGCGGCTATCATGTGCGGTCGATGCAAAACGAACGAACCATGGCTATCAAACTCAAGAACGAAAAAGATATCGCGAAGATGCGCATCTCGGGCCGGTTGGCGGCCGAGGTGCTGGAAATGATTGCGGAATACGTCGTCCCCGGCGTCTCCACCGAGGAACTCGACCGGCGCTGCAACGAATACATCCGCAAGGTGCAGAAGGCGACGCCGGCCAACGTCGGCTACCACGGTTTCCCGAAGACCCTGTGCACGTCCGTCAACAGCGTAGTCTGCCACGGCATCCCCTCCCCCAACGAAATCCTCAAGGACGGCGACATCGTGAACATCGACGTCACCGTGATCAAGGATGGCTGGCACGGCGACACGAGCCGCATGTACTTCGTCGGCACGCCGAGCCCGGAGGCGAAGAAGCTCGTCGACACCACGTTCGACGCGATGATGGCCGGCATCCGCGCCGTACGCCCGGGCGCGCGCCTGGGCGACGTGGGCCACGCGATCCAGAAACTGGCGGAAGGCCGGGGCTATTCCGTCGTGCGCGAATATTGCGGCCACGGGATCGGCAAGGTCTACCACGAAGACCCGCAGGTGCTGCACTACGGACGTCCGAACACGGGCCTGCTCATCAAGGAAGGCATGACCTTCACGGTCGAGCCCATGATCAACCTGGGCGACGAGGACGTCGAGCAGCTCGACGACGGCTGGACCGTCGTGACACGCGACCGCTCGCTGTCCGCCCAGTGGGAGCACATGATTGCCGTCACCCGGGACGGCTTCGAAATCCTGACGCCCTGGCCACGAACACGCTGACCAGGGCCGCTGGCCGGGCGGCTTATTTGCGCACGACACTGCGCAGGTAAGCGTCGTGGGTGGGCATGTTCTCCACCATCTTGACGATCTGTGCGCGCCGCTGGCGCAATGCCTCGCGCGCTTCCTCGAACGGCACCTCGTTGAGCACGGGGTCCAGGTGTTCCGGCCAGTTCCCCAGCCCGGAGTGGATCGCCAGCCAGCTGGCAGACTCGAAACCTTCCGCCGAGTACATGTTCAGCGCGCCGGTCTGGCGCCAGGCGTGCAGCCTGAAGGCCAGCGTATCGGGCAGTTCCATCGCGGTCACGTCGCGCCATAACTGGCTGTCGCGGCGCTCGGTGCGGCAATAATGCAGGATGAGGAAGTCGCGTATGCGCGCGAAGACCTTGGTCATGCCCCTGTTGTAGGCAGCGATGGCGGGCGCCGCGGGCACTACGCCTGGCTTCAGGACGTCGATCATCGCGAGCAGGCCGCGCTGGATCAACATGATGCTGGTCGATTCCAGCGGTTCCAGGAAGCCGGACGCCAGGCCCAGTGCAACCACGTTGTGGACCCAGAACCGCTCGCGGTGGCCGGTGGTGAACCGCAGCAGCCGCGGCTCGGCCAGGGCCGGACCATCCAGCTGTTCGAGCAGTTGTTCACGCGCGCGTTCCACGTCGATATAACGGGTGGAAAACACGTGACCGTTGCCGACGCGGTCGACGAGCGGGATACGCCACGCCCAGCCCGCCTCCAGCG
>NZ_JBFUDR010000393.1:0-4904 GCF_056404615.1 Massilia sp. P2_C2
GCGCGGCTTCCTTCGTCTTCTCAACAACTGTCGCGACCGCGGCCTTCGTTTTGTCGGCTGCGGTCTCGGCAGTGTCGCGCGTCTTTGATGCCGCATGCTCGGTGGCATTCGCAGTGCGGTCGGCCGCATCGGCCGCATTGTCGCGCACGGCCGACGGCCTGGTCTGGACCAGGCAACCGGTCTTCGCATCGGCGCCCATCTGCGCGCATTTGTCGACCGCCGCGGCCTTGGCCGGATCGCGCGTGTCGGTACCGGTCACGAGACCGCCACCCGACGCCGTGCTGCCGCCGCCGCTGGCGCCCGTCGCGCCATTGCCGCCGCCGGATGCGGCCGCGCGCTCGGTCCTGCCGTTATCCTTCGCATCGGCCAGGGCCGCCGTGTGGACGGATTTCGCGTTGTCCATGCAGCTGTCCTTGTCGGCGCCGCTCTTCGCATCGCAACGGGCCCTGGCGAGGTCGTATTCGGCATTCGCGACACTCGTGCGGGCCTTGGCGCGGCCGGCAGGCGTGTTGTTGTACTTGGCCAATGCCTCGGACTCGGCGCGGGTGCGCGCCAGGCGGGCTTMGGCCACGCAGACATCCTTGTCGTTACCGCCTTTCGCGTCGCATTTCGCTGTCGCCGCCCGGTATTCCGACTCGGCTTTCTGCGTGAGGTTTCGGTAGGTGACCGGGTCGTGGTTCAGTGCCGCTGTCGGCGCTGCGGCGAAGCTGGCGCCCGCGACGGTCGCGAGCAAGGTCGCAATCAGCGTTTTCATGGTCTTGTCCCTTATGGCGTTTGTTGTGACAGCCAGATTTAACGCCCGGCCGGACAAGACCTCTGTGCGGCACCGTACGCTTGTCGAATAAACCATAAAACTGGCCGCCCGGACTGCTCAGTCGTCGCTCAGCAAGCCTTCTCGCCACAAGGGAATCGCGTCCTCGAACGGCTTGCCGGCGCCGCCGAAGCGGGCACCGTCGCGCGCCAGGCGCACCCAGGCCCTTGTATCGTGGCCATTGCGTGCCACGGGCTGGTCCTGGCGGAGTTTTTCCAGCCAGGCATAGATGCGTGCATAGTCGCCGGGGTGGCGATCGTGCGTCCAGGCCAGCGCCACGAGATCGGCATAGCCTTCCTCGCGGCGCGTCTCGCGCATCGCCTTCGACGCCGCCAGCAGCGACGGGTCGTCCGCCGTTTCCTCGCCCACTTCGACGAAGCCGGCCGKCAACGCATGCCAGGCGCCCTGTGCATAGCGCCAGCAATGGCCGATCTCGTGGGCGGCCATCGCTTCGATCAGTTCGCCCTGCTGGGCCGCCGGCACGCCTTCAAGCTGGCGCTCGGCGTCGGGATTGCCGCGCAGCGACAGCACGAGCTTGCAACGGCCGCCGGCGAAGCCCATCGCCAGCGGCACGTCGTTGGGGCCGGCCTGCGGCTGCACGACGATGTCGATGGGCAACTTGAGGCTGCGCGAATATTCAAGGACAGGATAAGCCGCGCCCAGCCAGCGCTGTTCCAGCGGGGTGAGATTGGCGGCGGCTGCCGGGATGGCCTGGGAGGCCGCGCACAGGACGGCGGCGGCGAAAAGAGCTTTGGACATGAGGGCTTCCCGTTGGATATTTGAAATGCCTATCAGCAATTTTATCCCTCGTTCAGCCCTCTTCCTCAGCAATATTTTTGTGGATGTTTAAAAGCGCAATCTTGTCAAAAAAGGATCAGCGCTGYGCAGGCACCAGTTTCGCCGCCGTCGTGAACGCCGGGCGGATGTCGTTCGGCACTGCCTTCATCTTGTCCAGTGCCTTCTGCACCTCCGGGCGGATGACGACGTAACGCTTCATGAGCGCCTGCGCACGGGCATAGTCGCCGGTCGCTTCGATCGTCAGGAATTCACGGTCGAGGTCGGCCACGGCGGCCTTGATCTTCGCAAAATCGACGGCGAAGGTGCCGTCGCCGTGCGACACGAAGGCCCCCTTGTCGAGCAGGTAGTTGACCTGGATGGCCATGCCGCGCGCGTGCGAATCCGTCAGGCCGAAGTGCAGGGTGCGGAAGGCCGATGCGAGATACGTGTTGTACAGCTTGCGCTCGGCCGCCGCGCCCTGCCCCAGCGATCCCTTCAGCTGACCGTTGTCCATCATGTACGCGAGCGCCCACAATCCGGTGACGTCGGCCTTGGCTTCCTCGATGGTCGAATAGGCATCCTTCAGGTCCTGGCGCGGCGTGGACGGCTGGCCGTTCTGCGTCGTCGCGTGCGGGCCGAGGCCGTGCATGATCTCGTGCGCGAGGATGTGCGTGAAGAAGGAATCGAAATCGAGGTCCTTCTGGTCGGCGGAACGCAATACGATCTTCGAGATCGGCGTCAGCGTGGCCGCGAACTTGGCTTCCTGGACGTTCTTCAGCATCACGCGCTTCGATCCGCGCTGGCGGATGATGCGCTCGTCGTTCGGCAGATTGTACGCGGCCGTCTGCACGCCCATGTTGCCGTCGCCGGCGCCATAGACCTCGTTCACGACGACCATCGGCGCGAGCGCCCCCACCTTCGGATTGCGGTATTTCGCGTCGAGCGGCAGGTTGTCTTCCAGCTCCTGCATGTGCTTGCCGAAGAAGTTCAGCTTGTCCGTTTCCTTCTGGTCGCGCACGTTCACGTAGGCCTCGAACGCGGCCTTGTAGCCGAACAGTTCGTCGTTATACGTCTCGTACGGGCCGATCGTCACGTCCACGGGCGAATCGAGGTCCATCCACGCGAAGTCGGAGGCGAGGTAGTCGTTCGACAGGAAGGCGTCGGCGCGCAGGTTCAGGAATTTTTTCAGCGACGCGTTGTCGGTGGCGCTCGCCGCCTCCTTCAGCAGCTTCGAGAGTTTCTGCAACTCGTCGCGGTACTCGTCCGAGTACTTCACGATCGCGAATTTACCTGCCTTGTCCTTGCGGATCACGGTGAAGAACCATTGCGCCTGCTCCTTCCCGGCCGGCGCCAGGCCATTCATCCACGTTTCCAGTTCCTGTTTGCGCGCGCCCTCGGGATAAAAATTCGCACCCGGCGGCTTCTCGGCCGGGATCCGGATGCCGGCATACTCGGCCGGCATGAAGGAGCGGTTGCCGTCGAGGCCAGACCACGGGCCCTTGTCCAGCCAGAAGTGATCGCGGCGCGCCTTGCCCAGCGGCGTCGTGTCCTTTTGCAGCGCGGCCCACAACGCCTCGTTGCCGGACCAGCGCTGGCGCAGCTGCAGGAGATCGACGATCTTCGCCGCTTCGATCAGTTTGGCGATGGCGACGCGGTCGCCGGCGGACAGCTTCGCCGTGTCGGCCGTCAGGTCGACGGGAGCGAAGCGCTTCGTCATCGTCTGCAATTGGGCGACGGTGGCCGGCGCGGCGGCCATGTCGGCGGCGTGGAGGTTGGCGCACAGGGTCGCTGCGGCCAGGGCGGTGAGGAGATGCTTCATTGAGGTCCCTTGTGAGGTTGGCAATCTTGCGATTCTAACCCCGTTGAGGGACGTGGGAACCGGTGCCGCCACATAAAAGCGGCACCGGCCGGGCGTCAGCGCGACGCGACCGTCGCCTCCGGCGCGGCCGGTATCCAGCCGCCGCCCAGCGCGCGCGCAACGGACACGGCCGCGAGCAGGCGCTGCGTACGGATCTGCGCGGCGGCGCGGTCGGCCGCGAGGGCCGAGCGCTGGGCGTCGGTGACGTCCAGGTAAGTCGAGACGCCGCGGTCGAAGCGGGCCTGCGCCACCTGCACGGCGCGCGCGGCGGCCTGTTGCGCCTGCACCTGCACGTCGCCCTGCTGCTGGCGCTGCTGGACGTCCGACAGCGCATCCTCCACTTCGCGCAGCGCCGTCAGCAGGCGCGTCTCGTGGTTGGCGACGGCTTCGTCGTACCTGGCCTTGGCCAGGTTCACGTTGTTGCGGATGCGGCCGCCCTCGAACACGGGCAGCGACAACGCGAGCGGGCCGATCGAGAACTGGCGGGCGCTGCCCTGGGCCAGGGTACTCAGCGTTTCCGACGCATAGCCGAAATTCCCCGTCAGCGATACGCTCGGATAGTACGCGCCCTCGGCCACGCCCACCTGCGCATTGAAGGCCTTCAGCGTGGCGACGCTCCCGGCGAGGTCCGGGCGCTGGCCCAGCAGGCTGGCCGGCAGCCCGACGGGGATCGCAGGCGGCTGCGGCAACGCGGTTGCGACGTCGCCGGCGGCCGGCGCCAGGATGGGCTGGCTCGGCGACGCGCCCACCAGCACGGCCAGCGCGTGTTCCAGCGTGTTGCGCTGGCGCTGGACTTCCTGGATGTCGGCTTCCGCGTTGGCGCGTTCGATGCGCGTGCGCGAGACGTCAAGCTCGTTAGACAGACCGGCGTTGAAACGCGCCTCGATCAGCTGCTGCGATTCGCGCCGCGTGGCCAGCGCATTGTTCAGGATGGCCAGTTCGGCATCGAGGCCGCGCAGCTGCCAGTACGTCGTCGCAACCTGGCTGGAGAGCATCAGCATCACGCCGTCGCGGTCGTCCTGGGCAGCCAGCGCCTGGGCGTCGGCCGCTTCGACGGCGCGGCGCACGCGGCCCCAGAGGTCGATCTCGTACGAGAAATTCGCGCCGACCGAGTACTCGGTGCCCTTGATCGACTGATGGCCGAACGTGGCGCCCATCGGGCTTTCGGCCGACGTGCGCGAGTTCGAGACGCCGGCGGACACGCCGACGGTCGGCAGTTCGCTGGCGCGCGTCACGCCCAGTTGCGCCCGCGCCTGCACGAGGCGCTGCGCGGCGGCGCGCACGTTCGGGTTGTCGCGCAGGGCGCGTTCTTCCAACTGGCTGAGCGTGGCGTCGCCGAACACGGTCCACCATTGCGCCGGCAGGCGCGCGGCCTGATCCTGGGATGCGGCTGCAGCGTGACGGTACGCCGGCGTAGCGACGCCCGGCGTGGCGACGCCCGGCGTGGCGACGCCCTGC
>NZ_JBFUDR010000394.1:0-4880 GCF_056404615.1 Massilia sp. P2_C2
GTGTCGAGGTGCTCGGACAGCAGTTTATGGACGACGTAGTGCGGATCGCTGGGCGCGGCGATCGTCGCGACGGCCTTCGCCTCCGGCACGCGATGGGCTGCCGCCAGCACGGCCGCGCCGCCCAGGCTGTGGCCGATCAGGAGCTTGGGCGCCGCGAATTTCTCGCGCAGGTAGTCGGCAGCCGCGACGAGGTCTTCGACGTTCGAGGAAAAATTGGTGTCGGCAAAATCACCATGGCTGGACCCGAGCCCGGCAAAGTCGAAACGCAGCACGGCCACGCCGAGGGCCGCGAGACCGCGCGCGATGTGCGTGGCGGCCAGCACGTCCTTGCTGCAGGTGAAGCAGTGGGCAAAGATGCCGTAGGCGCGCGGGGGGCCGGCGGGGGCCTCCAGCTTGGCGGAGAGTTTGCCGTGGGGGCCGGGGAAATCGATACGTTCGGTAAGCATGGGTGTTTCTGTGTTCGGGTTCGGGTGTGGGACTGAAGCGGTGGCGCTGTCATACGCATTGTGAGACAAGCTGGAAATGTTTGCTTGGAAGGCCGAAACGTCGCCGATGTCGGCAGGCCCGAAATCCCAATGTGCCTCTTGGCGTGCCACGGCAATTAGAAAGCCTATGATAATCCAGCGACAGCAATGCACCATTGATTCTCACCAATTATAAAACCTCCTTCTGGCACACCGACCGAATAGAAAATCACCGAATGTAACCTGTGAAAAATAATGTTTCACAAATTAAAAATCATTACTTTCCGCACAGAAAAACCCTCATAGAATCCCTGAAATACAAATATTTACATCGCCCGTTTTTGGGCGAATACGGATTTGTTGCACAAATCCGTCCCTGCAGCGGCCAAGCCGGGCCACGGGTAAACTGACAGGATGAGTGCACCAGCCAAACCCAAATACCGAACGACCAACTGGAAGGAATACAACGAAGCGTTGAGAGCGCGCGGCTTGCTGCTGGTTTGGCTGGACAAGGACATGTGCTGGCACGGCGGCGCGAGCGGCAAACGGGGCCGCAGCCCGAAATACAGCGAAGCGGCGATTCAGTTCTGCCTGACGATGAAGAGCCTGTTCAATCTGCCGTTGCGGCAAGCGATGGGCATGACGCAAAGCCTGCTTGGATTGGCCGRTCTGGACTGGCAGGTTCCCGACTTCAGCACCGTCAGCCGGCGCCAGAAGCATCTGGCGGTGACGATCGGGGCGCGTCCGACGACGACGGGATTGCATTTGCTGGTCGACAGCACCGGCATCAAGATGCTKGGCGAGGGCGAGTGGAAAACGAAGAAGCAYGGSGCCGACTATCGRCGTCAATGGCGCAAGGTTCACMTGGGCATTGACGCGGCCASGCTGGAAATCCGSGCCATCGAAGTGACCGACAACGGCACCGGCGACGCGCCGATGCTGCCGTGCCTGCTCGACCAGATCGGCRATGACGAACCCATCGCGAGCGTCAGTGGCGACGGCGCTTACGACACGAAGGGCTGCCATGAGGCCATCGCGCGGCGAGGCGCGGAAGCGGTCATTCCAACTCGCAGGAACGCCAAGCCATGGAAGGACCGTCGGCCGGGCGCCGAAGCTCGCAATGCCATCCTGGACGCCACGCGCCGCCTCGGACGGAAAATATGGAAGAAATGGACTGGCTATCATCGACGCAGCCTCGTCGAAACCAAGATGCGTTGCTTCAAGCTGCTCGGTGAGCGTGTCATGGCGCGTGACTTCGACCGCCAGGTCGCCGAGTTGCAGGTGCGCGCCGCCATCCTCAACCGCTTCACGCGGCTGGGCACGCCCAGGACGGTCGCCATGCCGTAATTCCGTATATGGGGTTTGGGGTATTACGCGCCCAGCTGATTTATGCAACAAAGCCATCCGACGCCGTACCCATATTTTCTCTGTCTGTACAGAAGTCGGGCTACGGGCGGAAACGGTTCGCCAATGCATCAAAATCGCAGCATTCCGGCTCTGCCCAGGAATATATAATGAAGATACTGAAGATACGACTGCTTTCCCTACTCTTGGCCATATCAACCTCCAGCGCACTGGCAGCCAGTCTTCCGGCCGTCGTCAATTTATCGTTCCAGCAGAGCGATGCCACGAGCGGCAAGCCGGCCGGGTGGAGCTTGGTCGGTGACGACGATGGCGTGCGTGTCGAATGCAAGGCCACTTGTTCCCTGCGCCTGCAAAATCGCAAAGGCGCCGGCCAGACTGTCGGCGCGGTTCAGCAGGTCGCCGCCGGCAGTGCCGCTGGACATCGGTTGATCCTGTCGGGACGCATCCGGACCGAGCATGCCGAAGGCGCCGCCTTCTTGATGGTCCGGGTAATTGGCAACAAGACCCAGATCAGCGAACAAATGAAGGGACCTGACGCACCCAGCGGCACCACCGATTGGCAGCATTTCGATGTCGTGGTCCCTGTCCCGGCCGACGCGGTCGGACTAATCATCGGCGCCGGGTTAGACGGTAAAGGCAGCGCGTGGATCGACAGCCTTGAACTGAAAGTCGACGAGTCGGTCACGGTGGCGGCCGCCATGCAGCAGTCGCCGCGCCCAGTTCCATCGCAACAACTGCTCGACGACGCAGCGCTGCGCATTCCGGAAGCGGACATGCCGTCCATCCCTCCCGCGTGGCGCAGCGACATATTGGCCCGCCGTCATCCGATTCGGTCATTGTTCAGCGACGACTTCAGCGACCTGCAATTCCTCAAGCCCCTGCTTAAAGGCAAGCGCATCGTCCAGTTGGGCGAGGCGTCACATGGCGTGGCGGAATCCAGCTGGGCAAAAACCAGGCTGATCAAGTTCCTGCACCAGGAAATGGGTTTCGATGTCGTCGCGTTCGAGAGTTCGTTCGACCAATGTTTTGAGGCCAACAAGGCGATAGGCACGCTAGCGCCGCACGACGTGATGAACCGGTGTGTGTTCGGGACATGGCGCACCAATGAAGTCAAGGGGTTGTTCAAGTACATGGCGGGGGTGCGCAAGAGCGCGAAGCCGCTGACGCTGGCCGGATTCGATATCCAGATCAGTGGGAGCGCCACGGACAAGACGCGGTTGCGCGGCATGCTCGCCATCGCGGACGCATCCTTGGCATCACGCCTGGATGCAAATGAAAAGGAAGTTGGTGCGAACACACTGCTGACGGCCGAGCGCAGCGCATCCATCCAGGCATTCTACGAGGACATCGCCAAGACACTCGGCGCGCGACGCGCGACGTTGCGCAAAAGTGGATATGCCCCGATGGATATCGACGCGGAAATCCAGGCTGCGCACGGCCGGGCATGGCTGGCGCGCCAGAATGCACATCTGGATGTCCCCAACGGCAAGGAGGGCAACACTGTTCGCGATGCGGGCATGGTCAATCAACTGAATCTCCTGCTCGATTCTCTGTACCCGGATCACAAGATCATCGTGTGGGCCCACAACATGCACATTGCCAATATGCCTGAGATTGGCGATAACGCGAGCATGGGCGAACTCCTGGCGCAACGCCGCCGGGCGGAAATGTACACGGTCGGGTTCTACATGGGACGCGGCATGGCCAACAACGGGGCACCAGAGCCGACTCCGATACCTCCTCCGCCTGTGAATACGGTCGAAGCCGTCCTTGCCAATGGCGGATTGAAATACGCTTTCGTCGACTTCTCGAAGGCGGCCCCCGGCCCATCGACCACCTGGTTCACTGCAGAGAACACGGTACGCGAGTTCGGTGTCTGGCCCAAGAAAATCGTCCCGGCACAATCGTTCGACGCGATCTTCTACATCGACACGGTGACGCCCTCCGAAAACTACTGATGAAAGCAGAAATGAAAAGCATTGCAATACTGATCGATTATTTCGGTTCCTGGCCCCAATGGTTCCCCGTGTTTTTATCCAGCTGCAAATTCAACAGCACGGTCAACTGGATTATCAGGACAGATTGCGACATACCCGAGGATGCTCCACCCAATGTAAGGCTTATAAGGATGGAGTATGGAGATTACATTCGCAATGTTTCTCGCGCCCTCGGGATCAATTTCAACCCATCCAGCAACTATAAAATATGCGACATCAAGCCGATGTACGCCGACATGTATTCCGATGACATCAAGGATTTCGACTACTTCGGGTTCGGCGATCTGGACGTCATCTATGGAGACATCAGGAAGTTTTATACCGAAGACATCCTTTCCCATGACGTGATCAGCACCCACGCCACCATGCTGTCCGGGCATCTGGCTCTGTTCAGGAATACCGAGGCGTTACGCAAGGCATATACGAACATCCCGCGCTGGAAGGAGTACATGGAAAATCCGGAATGCACCCGATTCGATGAGGATATCTTTTCGTGTCTTTTCGTTCCGCGAGACAATACCACCGCGGGTGACTTCCCGACAAACCTGTTACCGGGCCTGCGTGAATGTGATCGACTACCTGGCCTGAAAGTCTATTTCAAGGAGCAGTACACAACGGTTTTCCACCCGATGCATTGGCATGACGGGGTCGCGGAGCATCCCGACGTATGGTTCTGGAAGGATGGCATCGTGACCAATGACCGGAATGCGGGTCACCATTATCTTTACCTGCATTTGATGAACTTCCAGTCGATGAGATGGGCGAGTTCCGCTTGCAATGAACGACGTACCCCCTGGAAGAACAACCCGGATGTGCGGTTCACTCTGGCCGGCGAGGAAACGGATGGGGTACGAATAGATTGGACGGGGATCCAGGCGCTGAGCACTCCCTGAACAATGTCACGGGCTCCATTACTCCTCACCCGAACAAGCCGTGCAAAAACCAGCGCGGCCCGTTCTCATCGCTGCCGATGCGCTCCYGGTACACCCAATACAGCGTGTGATCCTGCCCTTCGGCGATGAAATAATCGCGCGTCTCCGGACCATCCCACCAG
>NZ_JBFUDR010000395.1:0-4861 GCF_056404615.1 Massilia sp. P2_C2
ATGGGGGGATGACTCAACGGTCGTCGAGCCACGCGAGGAAGTCCTCGGCGACTTCCGGCGTCAATTCGAGCGCCGCTTCCGCCACGTCGCTCGATCCCTTGACCGCCGCCAGCGCGGCAAGCGCACAAGCGAGAAACTCATCATCCCATGCGCGGACCGCGGTGGCCGCGATCAGGCGGGGGAGGGCGGCCAATGCCGTCGCGTAGGCGTCGCGCAGGTCGGGCGGAATCGGGACGTCCTGTCGTTTGCGGCAGATTTCGACCCAGGCCGGAAATTGCAGATAGACGGCGCCGGCACGATCGGGCGCCATCGCCAGCGCGCGCATGACGTGGGGCACCGCGGCGAACGACGCCGGATAGACGCCACCCTGATGCGCCAGTGCGCTCCACAGCGAGAACCACGGTTCGTCGTCGGGGCCCGATGGCGGGAAGGACGCGAGCTGGCGCAGCAGCGCCGGGATGTCGGCGGCTTTGCCATACGCGTGATCCAGCTCGCACCAGCGTGGACTGTCGAGGGGCAGGCATGGCAGGTCAAGTTCAGTCGTCATTGCGTCGCATTCAGAAAGAGGTCATCCAGTGTACGCCTCTCAAGCTGCCGCCATGCGCAGCCTGAAAAACGCATTCACCGTCAGGCGCCCCGTGCGCGGGTCGTTCACCATCAGTTCGGGCGTGTGGATATGCCCCGAGTGGAAAATTTCCCCGTTATAGAAAATCGCCCGGTTGTAGCGCGGCGCGATCGTCAGCACCTTTTCGAAGTGCTGGCTTGACGCGATCGCGAAGGTCGGCGGTTCGTCTGGCGCCGCCGTTTCGCCGGCCCGCTCCCGGCGCTTCAGATCGTCGATCAGGGCCGTGATTTCGTGCTCGGGCACCTTTGGCTTGAAGAAACTGGTGCCGCCCAGGCGTTCGTCCTTGAACAGGTACAACACCATCGCGCCCACGCCTTCGCCTGCGGGCAGGCCGGTGAAGTCGCGGTGCGGCAGGCGCTGGCCCGGCAGCAGATCGTCCGGCCGACGCGTTACCAGCGACAGCCGGGTCACCATGTTGAGGACTCGCCGTGCCTTGAGCGGCGTGCGCGCGTGCTGCAGGAAGCTGTCCTGTACGCGCGCCGCAAAGGTGCCGGACAGGTGCAGTTCGGGCCCCGGATAAGAATTCCCCGCCACATCCTGGAAATGCGTGTGATTGCGCGCCGCGTAGTCGACCAGCACTTCCGGTTCCAGCATGAAGTCGTCGATGACGACGCACTGATGCCCGTCGAAGATCGGCACCGTGCTGACCTGCAGGTGTGGATTGAGCAGGGGCAACGCGGCAATGGAGGCACTGTGCGGCTGGGATGGATGTGGTTCCAATCGATAACTCCGACCGAATCATAAGAAATGGAACACGCATGGTAGCGATCGCGCCAGGTCATGTAAATCGATAGTCGAGATTAAATTTTTCGAAATAAAACCGATTGAAATCGGGTGCGCGAATATTCACGCATTTCCGCTATTTGCAAGTTTCGAATAATCGCGAATTATTTCGGATTACTGGAAAATATTTTATTTTTGTTGTCGACTTGGAAAATTCTCATGCATTAATGCAATGATAAATTCCTGATATTTACGCTTGAAAATCAATGAGTTGGGAAATTCGGTCCGAAACCAGGGAATGTGTATCGTACATGTGGACAAGTTTTGACAATTAGAAATAACATATCGGGTTGTATCAGGCCCTCACTAAATTAACCCATCCACCGTGCCTCGCAAGGAAGTTTGAATGAACCTCAAGGATCTGACAGAAGCATTCGCCGGATTATCCGAGGCGAATCGGCCCATTCGCTTGCGGCTGTCACAAGAGCAGCACGTGCTCGAGGATGTCCTGCTGGTCAAGCGTGTTACCGGAAACGAAACGCTGTGCGGCGGACTGGAATACCGCCTGCTGTGCGTATCGACGCATGCGAACCTGCCCCTGAAGGCATTCATCACGCTGCCCGTCGAACTCCAGTTCGTGACGGACCGCGGCGACGTGCGTGCCGTCTGCGGCATCGTGGCGCAGGCCGCCGCCGGACAGGCCGATGGCGGCCTCGCGACGTATGAACTGGTGGTGCGCGACGCATTAGCATTGATGGCGCAGCGGACCAATACGCGGGTTTTCCGCAACCGGAACGAACTGGATATCACCGAGGTCATCCTMGACGAGTGGCGCCAGACCAATCCGGTGCTGGCAAAAGCATTCGACGTGGACTGGTCGCATGTCACCGGCACCTATCCGGCCCGCGAATTCACGATGCAGCACAACGAATCCGACGCCGATTTCCTGCGCCGTTTGTGGAAACGGCGCGGCATCGCATGGTGCATCCGGCCCGGCAAAGCGAGTCAGGCAGGCAGCGACGACACGCCGGCCCATGCCCTCGTGCTGTTCGACGATGCATTTACCTTGCCGCAGAATGCCGCCGGCGCCGTGCGTTTCCACCGCGATGACGGTACCGAAAAAAGCGACACCGTCATCGCCTGGAGTGCCGTGCGCACCCTCAGGCCAGGGAATGTCTCGCGCCAGAGCTGGGATTATCTGCAGGCCCGTCCGATGACGAGCACGACGTCGTCGCGCATCGACCAGGGCACGATGGGCAACCAGTTCGCGGCCAGCCTCGACGATTACCTGATCGATATGCCGCATGCGGGCGAGGACGGTGACGATTACCGCCGGCTCGGCGAATTGCGCATGAAACGCCATGAATACGAATCGAAATGCTTTTATGGCGAGGGCAGCGTGCGTGCGCTGTGTGTCGGCGAATGGATGGCCTTGAGCGGCCATCCCGACATCGACACGCATCCCGCGAACGAACGGGAATTCATCGTCACGCGGCTGGAAGTCGATGCGGAAAACAACCTGCCCAAGACGGTCGATGACCAGGTGCGGCGCCTGTTCGCGCTGAACCGCTGGGATGAAGCACTGTCCGCCGATGCCTTGCGGCAGGCCAGCGGGGAACGCGGCATGCGTTACACGAACCGCTTCGCGTGCGTGCGCCGCGGCATGCCGATCGTGCCCGCGTTCGATCCCCGGACCGACCTGCCGCGTCCACGCCTGCAAAGCGCGCGTGTGGTCGGGCCGGCGGGCGAGGAAGTGCATTGCGACGAGCATGGCCGGGTCAAGGTGCGTTTTCCCGGCACCCGGCCGGAAGATCACGGCCACGCGCAGGACGCCGGCGCCAGCGACAGCGACCGCGACTCCGCCTGGGTCCGCGTGGCGAGCACGTGGGCCAGCAACCAGTGGGGAACGATCACGCTGCCCCGCGTCGGCGACGAGGTCATCGTCGACTTTCTGGGCGGCGATCCGGACAAGCCGATCATCGTGGCGCAGGTGTATGGCGGCACCGCCCCGCCGCCGTCGTTCACGCACACGGGCACGCTGCCCGGTAATAAATACTTGGCCGGCATCAAGAGCAAGGAAGTGCAGGGCACCCGCTACAACCAGCTGCGGCTGGACGACACGCCCGGAGAAATCAATGCGCAATTGTCGTCCGAACACGGCCGTAGCGAGCTGAACCTGGGCTGGCTCACGCATCCCCGCAGCGAGGGCAAGGGCGAGGCGCGCGGCGAAGGGGCGGAACTGCGCAGCGATCACGCCGTCGCGGTGCGCGGCGCCAAAGGCGTCCTGATCAGTGCCGACGCGCGCACGCAGGCCGGCGGCAAGCAACTGGATCGCGCCGAACTGGTCGGCCTGATGGAGGTATTGCAAGGCGTCCAGCGGCAGCTGTCCGAACTGTCGACGACGCATCATGCCGACGACACGGACGATCAGGAACTGAAGCAATTGCTCGGTCACTTGAAGCAATGGGAGGCCGGCAGCAATACGGCGAGCGGCGGTGCGGGCGGCGGGGGCCAGCCCGTCGTCGCGCTGTCCGCGCCGGCCGGCATGGCGCTGGCGAGCCAGAACAATATCGCGCTCGGGGCGCAGACGCATGTCGACGTGGTCAGCGTCGGCAATACCCAACTGTCCGTCGGCAAGCGGCTGCTGGCGCGCGTCTCGGAAAGCATCAGCCTGTTCGCGCACCGCCTGGGCATCAAGCTGATCGCCGCCAGTGGCAAGCTCGAATTGCAGACGCATGGCGACGACGTCGAGATCACGTCGGCAAAGCGCATCGTGCTGACCGCGGCCGACGAAATCGTGCTGCAGGCGCCGAAGGTGCGCTTCGTGGCGCAGGGCGCGCAGGTGGACATCGGCGGCGGCGCCATCACGCAGCAGAGCAGCGGGGCGCACACGATCAAGTCGTCGACGTTCGCGCACGTGGGGCCGGGCGGTGGGGCGCCGCCGGGTGTGGAACTCCCCACCAGCACGTTGAAAACGGACGAAAAGTTCGTGCTTGCCCGCCGCGGCAGCGGGCGGCCGCACGCCAACCAACGCTACCGGATCGAGCTGGACGACGGCCGCACCATCGAAGGCGTCACCGACCAGCAAGGGCATACCGAACTGACGCAGGACATGGCGCTCAAGATCGCGCGCCTGACCCTTTTGAAAGAGTAACGAAAGAGTAACGCATGAGTGATTCCGATACCGCTACCCGCCTGGTCGGCACGGGCTGGGATGAACATGGCAACGATACCGCGCAGTCCGTCCTCACTGGCACCAACTTGAAAGTTCGTGCGTTGTGCCTGACCACGCCCGATCTGGTCGTGCCGGTGTTGTTTGTGCCGGGCATCATGGGGACGCGTCTCAAGGTTAAAAACAGGGACGCTTCAGCATGGTATCCGCCGGAGAATACCTGGGAGGGCCTCGTCACGGTCCTCAAGCATCTCAACAAGTCGGCTGCGGACCGGCAAAAGCTGCTTGATCCGAACAACACCGAAGTGGACGATGAGGGGCCGGCGCACCCCGATGAGTCC
>NZ_JBFUDR010000396.1:0-4858 GCF_056404615.1 Massilia sp. P2_C2
CTTGTGATCCTTCAGGTAGACATACAGCGTGAGCAGCGAGCAGCTCTGGTTGAACAGCTCGCGCGGCGCGCGGGTCTGCACCGCCCCCAGCGCGCCCTCGTTCGGGATCAGGTCGTACCACTTGAAGTTGCCTTCGTTGTAGCCCGTGGTGGACAGCTTGGACAGGGCCGCCATCGAATTGGTCGATTCCACGCCCGGCAACTGCTCGAGTTGCCAGGCCAGGTCGTCGACGCTGGCGAGCGTGTCGTACTGGGTGCACTTGTCGTCGGGCGTCTTGACCATCACCACGAAAATGTCCGAGCTGGCCGCGTAATTGCCGACCAGGTAGGCGTTGTCGCGGTTGTAGCGCGAGTCGGGACGCAGCTCCGGCGCACCCGGATCCAGGTCGCCGACCTTCAGGTGCAGGCTGACCAGGGAACCGAAAACGCCGATCAGCAGGCTGGCCAGCACCGTGGCCGCCGCCCAGCGGCGCCGGGTGAACCGGTCGAGCAGGGCCCACAGCCAGTGCTTGCGGCCGTCCTCGCCTTGCAGGCTGCGTGCCGCCGCCGCGTGGCTCACCCCGGTGTAGGACAGCAGGATGGGCAGCAGCACGAGGTTGGTGAAGATCAGCACCGCGACGCCGATGCTGGCGATCACCGCCAGGTCCTGGATCACCTTGATCTGGATGATCGTCAGCACCAGGAACCCGACCGCGTCGCACAGCAGCGCCGTCAGGCCGGCGACGAACAGGCGGCGGAAGGTGTAGCGGGCGGCCACCACCTGATGGATCCCGCGGCCGATGTCCTGCATGATGCCGTTCATCTTCTGGGCGCCATGGCTCATGCCGATCGCGAACACGAGAAAGGGCACCAGGATCGAATACGGATCGAGTTCGTAGCCGACGCTGGCGAGCAGGCCGAACTGCCACAACACGGCAATGAGCGAGCAGGCCACCACCAGCGTGGTGCTGCGCCAGCAGCGCGTATACCAGAACAGGACGGCGCTGGCGATGGCGATCGCCAGCACGAAGAACAGCAGCACCTGGCGCAAACCTTCGATCAGGTCGCCGACGATCTTGGCGAAGCCGGTGATGTGGATGCGCACGCCTTGCGCCTCGTATTTGGCGCGCACCTGTTCGAGCTGCGTGGAGAACTCGCGGTAGTCGAGCGGCTTGCCGGTCTTCGGATTGGTGTCGAGCAGCGGCACGAACACGATGCTCGACTTGAAGTTGGCCGCCACGATCTGGCCGATCTCGCCGGAACGCGCGACGTTGGCCCGCAGCTGCGCCAGGCTGGCGGAAGAACCGTCATAACCGTCCGGGATCACGGTGCCGCCATCGAGGCCCTCCTCGGTGACGGCGACCCAGCGCGTGTTGGCGGTCCAGAGCGACTTCATGAACGGCCGGTCGACGCCGGGCAGCAGGTACACCTCGTCGTTCAGGTGTTGCAGCACATCGAGGTAGTGCCGGTCGAAGATGGTGCCGGCGGGCGCTTCGACGGCGATGCGGATCGCGTTGCCCAGGCCGGTCAGGTCCGCCTTGTTGGCCAGGTAGTTGGCGACATACGGATGCGCGGTCGGAATCGTCTTCTCGAAGCTCGCGTTGAGCTTGATGCGCGTCGCCTGCCAGCCCAGCAGGAACGTGGCCAACAGGCACAGAAGGACGATGAGCGGACGGTGGTTGAACAGGGCGCGCTCGGCCAGGTTGCCGGATTTCGCATCGAAATCCTCCAGGCGGCGCACGACGGGTTGTTGGTCCAGATCGATATCTGTTTTCATTGATGTTCCGGCCTTAGATCATTGGGAAAGCGCTGTCAGGCGCTTGACACCGCGCAGGCCGGCAACGATCAGGCCGTTGTCCCGTGCCTGCGCCACCGCCGCCAGCGGCAGCGGCTCGCTTTTTTGCGGCGCGAAGCTGTGCCCGCGGTCGCGGCTGACCAGCAGGTCGCCACCCTGGCTCACGAGGACCAGCGCACCATCCGCCAGTTCGGTGCCCGCAGCGATTGCGGACTGGGTGCCGGTATCGATCCCGTGCCAGCTGTGGCCGCCGTCATCCGAGCGGAAGGCGTTGCCGCGCAGGCCGAACGCGATCAGCGGGCCGCCATGCGCCGCCAGCAGGCCGAACCATGTGCCCTTGTAGGGCGACTCGAGCGGTACGAAGCTGGCCCCCTGGTCGATCGAGCGCAACAGCAGGCCCTGTTCGCCCGCGATGTAGAGCGCACCGCCGGCCGCGCGGATGCCGTAGAGATGCAAGCCCTTCGGATTGGCGACGTGCGTCTGCCACGGCTGCCAGGTGCCGCCGCCATCGGTCGTCCTGAATACCAGGTTGTAGGCGMCGACGATGTAACCGGTCCGCGTGTTTTCGAAGTACAGGTCGAAGAAGGGTTTGTCGGGGCCGTCCGCGACGAGGCGCTCGGCGTCGGCGATGGCCTTGCCGTCACCGCTCTGCCTGGCCGCTTGCAGGGCGAGCGCGGCCGCCTGCATGCCATCGAGTTGCCTGATCCAGGTCTGGCCGCCATCCTCCGTCTTGAGCACGACCCCCAGGTGGCCGACTGCCCAGCCCGACTTGGCGTCGACGAACTGCACCGCTGTCAGGCTGGTCCTGACCGGTACCTGCGCCTGCTTCCAGGTCTTGCCGTCGTCATCGGACAGCAGGATCGTGCCGCGTTCGCCCACCGCCACCAGGCGGTTGCCGGCACGGGCGACTGCCAGCATCACCGCGCCGAGCGCCTTGGGCGAACTCAGCGCCGGTTGTTCCAGCACGGCCGGTGCCGCCGGCCGGGCCGCCGGCGCCGCGGCCCACACGGCGCAGGCGAACACCCGCGCCAATCGACTCATTCGGGACATAGGACTTCCTTTGTGTGTACCGGATTATCGGGAACCCTGGTTGGCGAGTTCTTCCGGGCTGAAATAGCTGAGCGGCAGGCGCGGAATCGCCTTGTACTGCACCGCCGTCTCGTTCGACGACGCATTCAGCAGGTACGCCCCCGTCTGGACGTTGTAGGTGCCCCACATGACGTTGCCGACCACGGCTGGAATATCCGGCGCGAGCAGGGTCAGGGTGTAGTTGCTGCGCCAGATCTCGCCCTGGGCGTCGTAGCCGTCGATCAGGATGATCTGCCAGGTATCCTCGTCGACGTAGTAGCGGCGCCTGGCGACGACGTGGCGCTTGCCGGGGGCGACGGTCGCCTCGACTTCCCACACGCGGTGCAATTCCCAGCGCACGAGATCGGGGTTGAGGAACTGCGGGCCGACGAGATCGGCGATTTTGGCGGAGGCCGCGCGGTTGTTGTTGTACGGGATGACCATCTCCTTCTTGCCGACCAGCTTGAGCTCATGGTGGTCGATCGGGCCGAACAGCATGAACGCCTCGTCGAAGAATCCGATGCCCGACGTGACCGAGTCCGGCGTGTCGTAGGCGATCGACGGGCCGCGGCGCACCCGGCGCTGGCCGACCAGGTATTGCCACAGTCCGCGCGCGTGCCTGTCGTCGATGCCGTCGTGCGCGAGGATGCCTTCGCCGGCCTTGGATGCGGGGGCACGCGTGATCAGGCGGCCGTACTGGTAGTAGCCTTCGAACTTGTCCGGGCTGCCTTCCTTGAAATAGGCGGGCCGCATGATCGTCTGTTCGGCCTCGGTCGCCATCGACCGCTTGCCGTCCGGCGTGACGACCCAGGTGCGCAGCGGGAAGGTGGCCGTTTCGCCGGTCCAGGCAAGGCGGTGGTTCCACAGTACTTCATAGCCCGACTTCGGGAGCGGGAACGGAATGCCGCCGTAGGCGCCTTCCACGCCCTGGCCGTTGTCGGCGATTTTGGCGCGCGTCGCGTTCCTGAAGGTGTTGTCGTACACCCACTCCGGTGCGCCGCCGGTGCGGTGGGTCGGGTAAACGTCGACGCGGTAGTTCGGATACTTCTTCAGCATCGCGATCGTGCCGGCCGACAGCTTGCCCGCATACTGGTCCACGTTCTTGCCGGTAATCGCGAACAGCGGCTTTTCGGCGGCGAACGGATCGACGCGTGCATCGCCCGGCTTGTAGCCCGGCTGCACCCTGGTGTAGGCACCGTCCCAGGCGGGAATCGTGCCGTCCTTGTTGCCGGCCTTTTCCGCGCCCATCGGGGTCAACGCGGACTTCAGCCTGGCCGCTTCTTCGGCCGATACGGCGGCCATGGCGTTGACGCTTGCCGCCGCGGCGATGGCGGCGACGGCGAGTTTCAGGTTCATCTTCATGTGCGTTTTCCTTAGAACGAGCGTTTGATGTTGAAGGAGATGAAGTCGCGGTCCTTGAGCGCCTGCGCGTAGCTGAGCATCGGGGTGTTGGTGACCGGATTGTTCTTCAGGAAGGTGCCGGCCGTGCCGAGGAAGCGGTTGTAGGCCAGGCCGAACTTCCAGTCCTGTTGCCAGGTACCGTTGATGCCGATGGAGGCGTCGCCGCCATGGGAGGCGCCACCGTTGAACTGCGCGACGGCCGAGGAACGGCCATCGATGTTGTAGCCCAGGCCGAGCGGGATCGTGATATCCAGGCCGTTGATGATCTGGTAGTAGGCCGGCTCGAAGATCATGCGGATCGCGGTGGCGTCGCGCGTGGTGTTGGGGTCGAGCGAGCCCCGGCTGGTCACGCTGGTCGTGCGGTTCCAGGCGATCTCGCCGAGGAAGGTGCCGCCCTGGAACAGCCGGTTGGTGGGTAGCACGTAGATCGCCGACAGGTTGGCGTGCGCCGTGTTCCCCACGGCATAGGCCGGGTTGTTGCTGTTGTTGGCAGGCGTGCCCGGGCCCTGTGTGCCGAGGAAGTTCGGGGTCGGGTCGGACACGAGAGGCGTGTTGCGGCGCACCGACACTTCGGTCGCGACATTGAAGCCGCCCAGCACCGTGCTCGCGTTCGCGC
>NZ_JBFUDR010000397.1:0-4840 GCF_056404615.1 Massilia sp. P2_C2
CGATGTGCGTGGCGGCCAGCACGTCCTTGCTGCAGGTGAAGCAGTGGGCAAAGATGCCGTAGGCGCGCGGGGGGCCGGCGGGGGCCTCCAGCTTGGCGGAGAGTTTGCCGTGGGGGCCGGGGAAGTCGATACGTTCGGTAAGCATGGGTGTTTCTGTGTTCGGGTTCGGGTGTGGGACTGAAGCGGTGGCGCTGTCATGCGCATTGTGAGACAAGCGGGGAATGTTTGCTTGGGATCGCGGCGGGCGCAGCAGTCAGCTGACGTGAGAATGCGTGAGTTTTCAGGATTCCAGAATTGCTATACTGGAATTTTTCTTAATAATGAATGAATACTGGTGTCGATGGCTCAAAACACTAGGAAACCGAACTTGATAACGAGGCCAGTGCTGCTCGCGTTTCACATTTGAGCAGGCATGACGCTGTCCAGTGCATTTCTGACAGCGAAAACTCGTGGGACGACTGTCGTTCAAGTCCGTTTCGATGGTGACGATGTTCCGGCAACGTGTACCGCCTTTGCACTCAGGACCGCCGTTAGCATTCGTTCCGCCACATCGTGATTGCAAGATTTTAGTGGTTTTCAAGGGCAATCATAGGCAAACGAAATTTGTTTGAAACTTCAAAATGAGATGGAGAATATTTATGGCATTTTTTAGAACGATCGCGTTGTCGACTCTTGCTGCTGGCATGTGCTTGGGCAGCCTGAATGCATATGCGGGAGAAAATCTTAGTGGACGCAAAGTCCTCGATGTTGGCTGCCACAACAACGCCGCCACATGCTTTGTAGATCTTGACGGCCCCCTATTCGGCTCTACGCTTGGTTGTTCGGTCTCTCCGACGAGCCAGTTCAGATTTGATAATGGTGACACCAGCATCGGAAAACGAACGTTCGCTGCATTTCTGGCGGCCTATTTAACTGGCAAACACGTATCGGTATATCTTGAGGGCTGTGCGGGAGGGTGGCCAACCGTTGCGTATTTCTATGTGACGGATTGATTTCAATAGCTATTTCTGGCACCGGCAGTTGCACTCGGTTGCACTACGGCGAAGATAGCAATACTATACAACTGCAGTAGACGAGCAGTTATATAGACACGTTGGCATTACAGATATTAGACGTAGATAATTAATATATTTACAACAAATGAAAATGCAACGCTTTTTAGGTCCCGTCGCAGTAGCATTGACGTTGTGTGGTTTATCCATTACTTCATCTGCACAGAGCCAAGCAGTCGATGAGTATCAAAAGACAGTCAGGCAACTGGGCGCCCAGGCCGATTATTTTTATGTTTCGTTCAATGAGCCATTCACTTTTAACTGTGCATATGGTGTCGCCTATATCTCGGCGAACCGCAAAGGCTTGTATGCGCAACTGCTCGCAGCCAAACTGTCTGGCAAGCGAATCGCTCGTTTAAACTATAGCCAACCGAATGGTCCAGGGACCACTTGCAACGTGGAACTGGTTGAAATTACGGACTGAAATTCACTTCCACACCATGTTGTGGACTGATGGAACCCTCGCTGCATCAGTGCATACTTGAACTACGTTGGCAATGAACGATTCGTTTTCGCGTAGTGGGTATTGGTGCGCCATTGTATACGCTACGATATATTTTAAATGATAAACAAAGGGATGAAAAACAATGAAAAAAATTATCAGCTTGGTCTTTGCAATATCAGCTGCAATATTTTCTCTTCCGGCAAGCGCTTCAGATTTTCAGGGCTATGTCGCAGGGATTTTTGTTATTTCTGGAAAAGTCGTTATAATGGTAAACAATGGAAGTTTCAATGGCGCAGCGAGTCCCTGCTCATCCGCCCCTAATAATGCATATTATATTATCGACATAAGCACAACTTTCGGAAAGCTCCAATATTCGAATGCTTTGGCAGCAAAGACAACCGGTCGTATGGTTTATGTAGTCGGGGATAATGGCTGCAATCCGAACCCATATGGACCAGTAGGTGCCGAAGGGCTCGTTGGCATCGATCTTAAAGGCTGACGCTTACTTGCCTTGGCGCGCAGATGACTTATATATTTGTATGGCGCAACTTGAGAGGCTTGGTTAGCTGTCCAGTCCCTTTTCCTCCTGTTCGCCTACTCGCGGTATAAGTTCCCCTCACCCGAACAAGCCATGCAAAAACCAACGCGGCCCGCTCTCATCCGTACCGATACGCTCCCGGTACACCCAATACAGCGTGTGATCCTGCCCTTCGGCGATGAAATAATCGCGCGTCTCCGGACCATCCCACCAGCCGGCCTCGATGCGCTCCGGRTTCGACGCCATGYGCAGCGRCGAYCCATAGAACGGCCGGTGATTGCGCATCAATAGCGCGATCGGCCGGGCCAGCAGCCACGTCGGGCGCGGCAGGCTCTGCACGTCGGGTGGYAACTGCGCGTTGCGCGCCTTGTCGCTGACCTTTTGCTGCACCGGCACCCAGACGTTGGCCTGATCCGGACGGTAATCGGCCAGCGGCAGCGGCTGCAGGACGTTTTCCGGCCCCAGGCGCGCAGCCAGCAGTTCCAGCATGCGCATGCGGTCTTCCTCGCTGCCGCCCGGTTCGGGGAATAGCGAGGCGTTGGGAGGCGCCATCGGCCGCACCTGCAGGGCTTCCAGCGCGAGGCCGATCACGGGCGCGTCCAGCACGAGCCTGCCCAGGCGCTCCCTGAGCAGGCGCACGAGGTGCTCGTCGCGCCACGTCGGCTCGGCCAGCACGATCTCCACGCCGGTCGGCGCACGCGCCACCTGCCCCGCTCATGCTCCAGCTGCAGGAGGATGCGCTCCACCGCCAGCTGGCGCGCACACAGCCAGCCCGTCAGCTGCAGTAGCAGGCACTGGGCCGAAGGACTGTTGCGGTTCTTCGACGCCGTGCGGCACAGCGGCCGCCCCTGCGCCCTGCCGTCGGAAGCCGCGGATTCGGTCTGGCATGCATGGCTGCGCTGGAGTCCGACGTCGCTCGACCGCTACTGCCGGCGCCACTTCGGCATTGCGGTGCCGCATGTCGAGCGGGCCGCGCTCGCGCCCGACGCCCTGCTGAACACGTTCGCGGCCTGCTGCGCGCGCGACGGCTTTGATCCGGGCAGCACGCGCCTGCCCGGGCTGTTCGGCCTGGACGCCGCGCTCCGCATGCCCGGCGGGCACGGCTACTGGAACCGCGCCGGCGAGATCCGCTACGCGCGCCTGAACGAGCAGGGCCGCGGCATGTGGCGCGCGCTGCCGCATCCAGAACTGGCGCTCGCGCTGCTCGTCGCCGAGGGCCTCGTCGACCGCCACTTCCTGACTGTATACGAACGGCGGCGCGCGGCGGCGACGACGGATGGCAGTTCCTGCGGCGGCATCGACAGCATGGCGTTCGCGGGTGGCGATGCCTGCGGCGATAGCGGCGGCAGCGGTGATGGCGGCTGCGATGGCGGTGGCAGCAGCTGCGGCAGCAGTTGCGGGGGCGGCTGCGGCGGCGATTAGACTCCGCTCARCGGATGATGTCCGCCAGYTCKKCGGCMAYCTGGCGCCCGAGCAGATGGATGTGCCAGCCGTCGACGAAGCCGTGGTGGGCCTGCACGGAGAACGGCAGTTGCAGGCCGTCCKGACCGGCGCTGAAGCGCCCCCAGGCCAGCGACGGGATGTCGGGCGTGGACAGTGAYGCCATCGGATGCTGGATCGAGGTGAAATCGAGCCACGGCATGCAGGTGACGAACACCTGGTCCTTCGCTTCGCGCGGCGACATCGTGCGGTACTTGAGGTTCATCTCCGTCATGCTTGACGCGGCTTCCCGCGCCGCCACCCCGCGCGCGACGAATTCGCGCACGTCGTCGGACCASTCGAAACTGSGCGAGTSARGTCGCCGTGCTGGTTCATCACGGTGAACGACGGCACGAGCCGGTCGGTGCGGATGACCTCACCGTCCACGACGCGGTAGCGGAAGTTCTCGACCTTCAGCACCGCACGCAGCACGGCGCACAGCATCACGTGGAAAGGCGCCAGGTCCTGCGCCTTGCACCAGGGCCGGAATTCCGGCACGGTAAGCAGGAAGCACAGGTTCACCGCGGGGCTGTCCATGCGGTCGAAAAAGTCGAAGCGGTCGCGCCGCCGTTCGAAGTTCTGCATGTCCGTCCCCGTCATTGCGCGTCGAGATAGCGCACGCTCCAGGCCGAGATGACGCCGGCCACGTAGGCAGCATCCTCGCGGCGCGTGATCAGGTGGTCCATGCCGTCCAGCGAGATGAAACTCTTCGGATGCTGCGCCAGCTCGAAGATGCGGGTGGCGTTGTCCATGCTGACGGTATCGTCCTGCGGCGCCTGCATGACGAGCAGCGCGCGCCCGAGCGTGGCGATCTTGTCGTGCAGGCGATGCTGGCCGGCGTCCTCGACGAAGTGCTGGCGGATGTTGAAATCGCGCCCCGCCAGCTTCACGCGCGCTTCGCCCTGCTGGGCGATGGTGTCGAGGTGCTCGGACAGCAGTTTATGGACGACGTAGTGCGGATCGCTGGGCGCGGCGATCGTCGCGACGGCCTTCGCCTCCGGCACGCGATGGGCYGCCGCCAGCACGGCCGCGCCGCCCAGGCTGTGGCCGATCAACAGCTTCGGCGCCGCGTAGTGCTCGCGCAGGTAGTCGGCCGCGGCGACGAGGTCTTCCACGTTCGAGGAAAAATTGGTATCGGCAAAATCGCCATGGCTGGACCCGAGCCCGGCAAAGTCAAAACGCAGCACGGCCACGCCGAGGGCCGCGAGACCGCGCGCGATGTGCGTGGCGGCCAGCACGTCCTTGCTGCAGGTGAAGCAGTGGGCAAAGATGCCGTAGGCGCGCGGGGGGCCGGCGGGGGCCTCCAGCTTGGCGGAGAGTTTGCCG
>NZ_JBFUDR010000398.1:0-4765 GCF_056404615.1 Massilia sp. P2_C2
GGACAGGACATGGCAAGCAGGTCAGGGGTCAACCGACCCCGCTGTTTCTTCATGGACTTCCCCAATTCTTGTTGTTGCCACTGCATGGATTTTCTTGTGTATTTATTGCGAGCGGGTTAAACGGCAGAGTCTAACAGGTAGTGTGAATGGGAAATAGTGCTCAGTAGCCACAAACCGGTGTCTTAATGTTCATGGATGGTATCTATTTGGACACGTCGTGTTGTCATATCTACCGCCGCTATGTCTGTTTCCGCACTGAACGGGGTCATGCCGCGTCGTATGCTGCACCTGTGGCCCGGCCGTGCTGGCCCGGCCGATGAAGGAGTTCAGAGATGACTACGCCGACTTCCGCCCGCACCGATGCGGGGACCGATGAAACCACGGCGTCACCCGGGCCGCGCAGGACGCCGCCTTTGTCGCTCGAGGCCTGGAAACAGTTCGTCCACCTGGCCAAGCCGTATTGGCTGGGAGAGGAAAAAGGGAAGGCCTGGCTGCTGCTCCTGCTGCTGATCGTCCTGATGCTGGTCGATACCAAGCTGGCGGTGATGTTGAACAACCAGGCCGGCGAGATGACCTCGGCGCTGGCGGCCAGGAGCGCCGACCGCTACTGGACGTCGGTCCGCGCCACCCTGGCGATTCTCGCGTTCGCGGTGCCGAGCTACGCGTTTTATTACTATATGCGCGACCTCTTCGCCAACCAGTGGCGCCGCTGGCTCACCGGGCGCTTCCTCGACGGCTACCTGAAAGACCGCAAATATTACGAACTGGGATCGGGCCTGGAGATCGACAACCCCGACCAGCGCATCAGCGAAGACATCAACACGTTCACCGGGCGCTCCATCCATTTCCTGCTGATCTTCCTGGGCTCGATCATGCAACTGGTCGCGTTCAGCGCGGTGCTGTGGTCGATCTCCCATCTGCTGGTCGGCGTGCTGGCCGTGTATGCGCTGACGGGCACGGTCGTCGCGCTCTACGTCTTCGGCAATCCGCTGATCCAGCTGAACTTCTGGCAGTTGCGGCGCGAGGCGGATTTCCGTTTCAGCCTGATCCGCCTGCGCGAGAACGCCGAATCGATCGCCTTCTACCGCGGCGAAGCCCAGGAGCGGGCACACATCGACACCACGTTCGACAAGGTCATCCATAATTTCGCCAGGCTGATCAGGAAGCAGCGCACCCTGAACCTGTTCCAGCGCACGTTATCCCAGCTCACGCTGGTGTTGCCGGCCGTGATCCTGGCCGACCGTGTCCTGTCGGGCGAGCTGGAAGTGGGGCGGGCCATCCAGGCGGCCGGCGCGTTCACCGCCGTGCTCGGCGCCGTGGGCGTCATCGTCGACAATTTCGAGAGCCTGAGCCGGTTCGTGGCGGGCATCAGCCGCCTGCATGCATTGGCCGGTCTGGTCTTGCCCGGCGCCCAGGCCGGCGCCGCCGACACGTACCCGCGCATCCAGATGCGGCCGGACAGGCACTTCGCGCTGGAAGCGCTGACCCTGCATCCGCCGCAATCGGAGCGGGTGCTCATCAAGGACCTCACCTTGCAGGTCAGGCCGGGCGACGCGCTGCTCATCACGGGCGACAGCGGCTGCGGCAAGAGTTCGTTGCTGCGGGCGATGGCGGGCTTGTGGCACACGGGCAGCGGCGCGATCCACCATCCGCCCTTCGAGGACGTGTTCTTCCTGCCGCAGCAGCCCTATCTGCAGTCGGGCACCTTGCGCAGTCAGCTCATCTATCCGAGCGTGCAATCGCAGCTGAGCGACGATCAGTTAATGGAAATCCTCGAGCAGGTGCACCTGCCTCTGCTGGCCGGGCGCGTCGGCGGGCTGGATGCCGTGCACGACTGGGAAAAGCTGTTGTCGGTCGGCGAGCAGCAACGCCTGGCCTTCGGCCGTGTGCTGGTGCACCGGCCGCAGATCGTCATTCTCGACGAAGCGACCAGCGCGCTGGACAGCAGCAACGAAGCGTCGCTGTACGGGCGCCTGCGCGCCAGCGGCGCCACCTTGATCAGCATCGCGCACCGGGCCGGCGTGCTGCGCCATCACACCCATGTATTGCACCTCGTGGGGGACGGGGCGTGGGAAATGCACGAGGCCGGGGCGTACCGGTTCGACGAGCCGGTTGCCGGCCCGCAGCCGGTGCTGCAGGCGGTGGCGGCCGCGGGATGAGGCGTTCAGCGCCGCCCCAGCAGATCGGCCCGCGGATACCCCCAACCCGGCACGGGCTGTGGACAGGACGCCGCCGCGTGTTCCGCGTAATCGATCGTGGAGAAATTGCGGCTGCCGACAGGACTCCAGCGTGCGTCCGTCGCCACGACGTTGCCGACCGATGGCGCACGGGCGAAGCGCATCCATGCATTGAAATAGCAGTTATTCGTTTGCAGGTCGCGCAGGTGCGCCAGGCTGTCCCGCTCGTCGTTTTGCCAGGCCAGTTGCGCATCGCCGCCGGTGGCACGGCCGGCGATGGGCGCGGGGCAGGAAGGCACCGGCGTGACGGCGGGCGCCACGCTGAGCTGGCCGCGGCGCAGGTGGTAACTGCCATGCGCGGCATCGACGGCCACCGTGACGAACGACCAGCACAGCGGATTGGCCGGATAGGCGGAGAGGGCGGTGTCCAGCAGGCGCTCCTGCGGGTCGATGCGCGCCACCGTCGTGCGGACGATGTCGCGTGCCGCATGCAGGGCGATACCCTGCAGGACGACGAAGGCCAGCGACGCGGCCAGCCCGGCGGACAGGGCCACGTGGCCGCGCCTTCCCTGCGGCGTGTCGTCGACGCGCCGTTCGATCCAGGCCAGCAGCAGGCCCAGGCCCAGCAGCCCGGCCAGCGAGCCCCATTGCAGGAAGCCGGCCACGGTCACGCCGACCGGCACGCCGATCATCAGCGCCAGCAGCAGCCAGCGCCACGCGCGTGAGCGCACCATCGCGGCGAGGGGGAAGCCGAACGCGATCCAGAATACGGGTTCGACGATGAACACGAGGTCGCCGTAATACCAGCTCGCATCGAACGGCCAGAACGGATGCACGCCGTAGACGTTGAGCCCATCCATTGTAATGTGCAGCATCATGCCGGCGCACGCCGTGACAAGGGCGGCCCGCCGCGCGTGAAGGCTCGTGCGCAACAGGCGGCGTGCGGCCGGCCACAGCAGCCACACGAGGCCGAGCAGCACGGCGATTTCTCCCAGTGCGCCCACCAGGGTGTGCGTATGGCCGCGGTGGTGCAGCAGATAGCCCAGTGGCGCTTGCAGCAGCCGTGTGAGCACGAGATCCAGGTCGGGGAAATTGCTCGCCAGGCAGCCGAGCGTGAGCAGCAGACGCGTGCGCACGCGCTGCGCGCCGGGTTCGGGTTCGGGAGAAACGCTGCGGTCGATCAGTGCGCCGATGCCGAKGCCGACGACGGAGTGGGTGATATTGTCCATCGTGCAATGTTACCGAAGCTGAGAAGAAACCGGTAGTACGCGCCTGTCCAGGCGGCCGCTCCCCGCGCCACAACGCGCAACGAGTGAACGTTTGRGAAGTTCGATGGTCGAATGGTTGCGTACCTGGCCCGCGACAAACAGTCGCCAGTCGGTTTTCTGGCGGTCGCTGCGACGCCTGTATCACGATGCAACCCACAAACCTGGAGAACACAATGCCTGTTCAATTTCCGAAGCGTGGTGCCATCCCATCGCCGAGAAGCGCGTTAAGCGCCGCGATGCCACATGCCGTCGTGGTCGGTGCGCCGCCAAATTTCATTTGCGCTCCCGCGCAGCTTTCGATGTGGGCCAATGACGAGCATGGCGACTGCGTCACGGCCGAAGAGGCATTTGCGAAAGCCACCAACAATCCGGAGATTTTTGTTTCCGACAGCGAGGTGATCTCGTGGGCCACGCAACACGGTGTCCTGGAGGGAGCGGTCATCTCGGACGTGCTCAAATGGATGCAGAACGATGGCTTCAGGCTGGACGGTTCACTTTACGATGACGGGCCCTATTTCACGGTGAACTGGACAAGTGCGCCAGTCCTTCGGAGCGCCATTTCGCATGGTCCGGTCAAGATCGGGGTTGCAGCGGATCAGCTGGAAACCGCTTGGCGCAGCACCGGTGGCCGCTCGGGATGGTTCGGCGTCGGGTTTCAGGCCGATAGCAATGAAGACCATTGTGTCAGCCTGTGCGGGTACGGCAGCATCGACTGGCTGGCAGCGCAGCTCGATGTCCCGGTGCCGGCTGGTCTCGATGGGCGGCAAAACGGCTACGCGCTTTTCACCTGGAACTCGATCGGCATCATTGACGAGCCGTCACTCGAATCGATAACACACGAGGCGTGGCTCAGGCAACCCACGACGGTGCCAAAGTCCCTGGGCTTTTTCGCGTTGCCGGGCCAGGCCGTGTTCGACCACGAAAAGCAACAGCTTGCGGCCGTGTCGCGCGCAGCGGGCAATCTCGACCTGTTCGTGATCGGATTCGACAATCATATCTGGTCCACGTTCTGGAATGACCTTGGCGGCTGGAGCGGCGACTGGTTTCCATTGCCGGGCCAGGCGGTGTTCGACCGCGAAAAACAGCAGGTCGCGGCCGTGGCGCGCGCGCCGGGCAATCTCGACCTGTTCGTGATCGGATTCGACAACCGCRTCTGGTCCACGTTCTGGAACGACSGCGGCGGCTGGAACGGCGACTGGTTTCCATTGCCGGGCCATGCGGTGTTCGACCACGAAAAACAGCAGGTCGCGGCCGTGTCACGTGCACCAGGGAATCTCGATCTGTTCGTGATCGGATTCGACAACCGCGTCTGGTCCACGT
>NZ_JBFUDR010000399.1:0-4759 GCF_056404615.1 Massilia sp. P2_C2
CGGCTGGCGGCGCGGCCGCAGGCGGGCCGGCGCGCCGCCGCGCTGCCGCCGGCGCCGCTGGAACAATTGCTCGTGAGCGAGCGCGGCGGCACGCGCATCGTGCGCATCGCCGACATCCAGTGGATCGAGACAGCCGACAACTATGTCGTGCTGCACACGGCCACCGGCAACCCGCTGCTGCGCCAGACGCTGGCCGGTCTCGTCGACCGCCTCGCCCCCGGTTTCTTGCGCTGCCACCGGCGCGCGGCCGTGGCCGTGCGCTGGATCGAGAAGGTGGTCACGCTGGACAAGGGCGACGGCGAACTGCTGCTGCGTGGCGGCGCACGGGTGCCGTGCAGCCGCCAGTACCGCGCCGACGTGCTGGCGCGCTTATAGGAGCCCATCCCAGTAGGGTGGGCACCGCTGTGYCCACGCGAACGTCAACGTGACGCAAACATCACGCGTGGGCACGGAGTGCCCACCCTACCAGTTCACGTCTTCCGCGATAGGTTCCAGGTCGGTCAGCCTTGCAGCGCGGCCAACAGGCGCGTGCCGACCGGCACCCCCCAGCCCGTGCACGCATCCCAGCCGGCCTTCGCCGCGTAGCTGCCATTGCTGCCGCTGGTGATGTCGCGCAGCGCACCGCTGCCCGCCAGCGGACCGTACAGCAGCGGATTGAGCCAGCCGACGGGCTGCGCCAGCTGCTGGTTCAGCAGCGCCACGAGGCCGGCCCACAGCGGCGACACGGCGCTCGTGCCGCCGATCGTGAACGTCAGGTAGTCGACACGCACCCGGTAGCCGGTTGCGGGCGACGCATTGCCGGCCACGTCGGGCACGCCGCGACCGGCGCGCCCGCCCGGATTCACGGACGGCGGCACGCCGGCGTTCGTCTGCCACGCCGGCAGGTCGAACACGTCGCTGACGCCGCCGCCCGTGGCGCTGCTGGTCGGGTCGTCGTTCCACGCGGATTCGCTCTCGATCGCGTTGCCGCTGACGGTCAGGCGCGTGCCGCCGCAACCCAGCACGTACGGGCTGGACGCGGGGAAGTCGGCATGCGCCAGGCCGTCCGGCGTGCCGTTCTGCGGGTTCTGGTCGCTTGATCCGGCATCGCCTGCCGCGCAGCACACGGTGACACCCAGTGCGGCGGCGGCCTCGAACGCCTGGTCCATCGCGGCCAGGCCCTGTTCCGTCCATTCCGATTCCGGCGCGCCCCAACTGATCGAGATCACGGACGGCTTGTGGTGGTCATCGTGGACGGCGGCGAGAATCGCATCGACGAAGCCCTGCTCGCTGTTCGGTGCGAAGTACACGGCGATGGCGGCCTTCGGCGCGACGGCGCCAGCGACTTCGATGTCGAGCATCACCTCGGCATCCGCGCTCCACGGCAGCGACGGGCTGTTCTTGCCGCCGTCGACGGACACGGCCGTGACATGGGGCGCCGCCAGGCCCAGGCTCTTGAAATACGCCTTCAGGTCGGCATTGCGGTAGCCGCCGCCCAGTTCGATGATGGCGATGCACTGGCCGCTGCCATCCAGGCCGGCCGGGAAGTCGTACAGCTTCGCCATGTCGACGCCCGTGTAGCCGGCCGCAGCCTGCGCATCAACCGGGGCCGCCGCCGCGGCCGCGACCGGCATCGACGCATCCAGCGCCGCCTGCGCGGACGCGCGGGAAAACTTGAAATGCGGCCGCGCGATGGGCACGTCCTCGATGCCGAACACGCCTTCGACGATGCCGTCCAGTTCGGGCGGCAGGTGCACCGGCGCCGTGCGACGGCGCGAGAAGCCGGCCGCGTGTTCGACCCGTTCGACGGCCGTGCCGAACGCGGCGGTCACCTGGCCCGTCGTGCCGGACAGGACGATGCTGCGCGCCGCCGGCCGGCGTTCGACGACGACGAGGCCGGCCTTGTGCGCGAAGGCGGCGACGGCGTCGAGGTCGGTATCGCTGGCACCGTGCCGGGCGGCGAATTCGGCGCGCGTCAGGTAGCGGCGCTGGCTCGGCATCGTCTCGAGTGCATGGGGCGCCAGCGGCGCGCGGCGGCGCACGAGCACGGTGATGTCGCAGCGTTCGTCGGCCGGCGCCGGCCCGAGAGACCGCATGGCGGCGAGGGGTGTGGGCACGCTGCCCTGGAGTTTGACCATGATTCACCTCGTTCAAGTTGACCCGGCATGCCGGGCGGATTCGTCCACGGAGGTCGAGCGGCGGTGCCACGGACAGGTCTTGGGCACCATCCGGGCAGTGTGCGCGCCGCGCCGGGATCACCTCTTGATTCCCGATAATTGTTGAATTCCGGCGGGTAGCCGCCGTGTTCGAAATCACCGCAGAACATTGCATCCGTACTAAAATGGTGGCGCTACCGTGAGCGCTAACATTTTACAAAAACAAGGAGACGAAATGATCGACAGGAATCGGCGTGGTCTGGTCCTTGCCGCCGGCGGCGCGCTGGCGACGGGTGCGGTGGGCGGCATGGCGTGGGCGGCTCCGGCCGACCGCAAGCTGGGCTATGCGATCGTCGGCCTCGGCACCTACGGCCTGGACGTCATCATCCCGCAGTTCAAGAATTGCCGGAACAGCCGCCTCGTCGCCCTGGTCAGCGGCGATGCGGCCAAGGCAAAAAGCGTGGCGCAGGAATACGGCGTCCCGGAAAAGAACATCTACAACTACGAGAACTACGACAGCATCCGCAACAACCCGGACATCGACATCGTCTACATCTGCCTGCCCGTGGCCATGCATGCGGAATACACGATCCGTGCAGCCAGGGCCGGGAAGCACGTGCTGTGCGAAAAGCCGATGGCCGTGTCGTCGGCCGCATGCGAGGCCATGATCGCGGCCTGCCGCCAGGCCGGCAAGAAGCTCATGATCGGCTACCGCTGCCACTTCGAACCGACCAACCTGGAAGCGCGGCGCATCGCGCGCTCGGGCGAGATCGGCAAGCTGCGCTATTTCCGTTCCGAACACGGCTTCAATTTCCGCGATCCGAACGCCTGGCGCCTGAAAAAGGCGCTGGCGGGCGGCGGCTCGATGATGGACATCGGCATCTACGCCCTGAACGCGGCGCGCTACATGACGGGCGAGGAACCCAGCGCCGTGTATGCGCAGGAAACGACGAACCGCAACGACCCGCGCTTCCGCGAAGTGGAGGACATGCTCGGCTTTCAGCTGGAATTCCCGTCCGGCGTCGTCGGCTCCTGCATGTCGATGTACAGCGCCAACCAGAACCATATCCTGCTGATGGGCGACAAGGGCCGCATCGACATGGAACCGGCCACCGCCTACCACGGCAACCGCATGTGGGTCGGCAATCAGGGCCGCGAGCGGGAAGTGACTCCGCCGCCGGGCCCCGGCGCCACGCAATTCGCCGGCCAGCTCGACCACATGGCGCAATGCGTGCTGCACGATCGCGAACCGATCGTCGCCGGCGAAGAAGGCTTGCGCGACCTGCGTATCATCGAGGCGATCTACCAGTCGGCGCGCGAGCGCAGGCGCGTGGTGCTGAAGGCCTGACGCGCGAGAGAGCAATCAGTATGGTGCTGAAGGCCTGACGCGCGAGAGAGCAATCAGTATGGTGCTGAAGGCCTGACGCGCGCGGGAACGATCAGTAAGGCGATCCGGTGACGTCCAGCCGGATCTGCCAGACGGCGCCGGCGCCCGTCAGGAACAGCGTCCTGCCGTCGGCGCCACCGAATGCGGCATTGGTGACGTTGGCGTCCGTGCGGATCGTCGCCAGCTCCCGCCCCTGCGGCGAGAACACGCGCACCCGCTGCGCCGGATGCTCGGCCACATAGATATTGCCATGGCAATCGATGGCCATGCCGTCCGGGATATCCAGGCCACGGACGATGTCCTTGCCCGGCCCCGGCACGCCGTTCACGATGGGATAGGCGCGCAGCAGGCCGTCACCCGCGTTCACATAGAGCACGTCGCCGGCCGGCGACAGCGACACGCCGTTCGGGTTCGGCCGGCTGCCGTCGACGAGCGTCACCTTGCCATCCGTGCCCACGCGGTACACGCCCGTGACGGGTTGGCCGCCGGGCGCCGCCGCCTTCTGGAAATCCGGATCCGTGAAGTAGATCGTGCCATCCTTCGCGATGACGATGTCGTTCGGGGAATCGAATACATTGCCCTGGTACGAATCCGCGATCGCCGTGCGTTTGCCGTCCGCGATGACATAGCGCGACAGGGCCTTGTACTTGTGCGTGGCCGCGACAAGGTCGCCATGCGCGTCGACGGCCAGGCCATTGCTGCCGCTGTCCTCGACGACCGTGCTCACGCTCCCGTCCGCCGCGAGCTTGCGGATGCGCGACGGGAAACCGGGCCCCAGGCTGAAATCGGAGAAGTACAGCGCATCCTTGATCCACACGGGGCCTTCGTACAGACCCGCTTCACTGCGCGACGGCTGGACAGCCGCGACGCGTTCCGCGCGCAGTTCTCCGGACGGGGCCTGGCCGCAGGCCGCCTCGGCGTGGGCACCCATCGCATGCGCCAGTGCGAGCAGTACGCCCGCCAGTTTCAGGCTGCGGGATGAAGCGGGGACGGCGCGGAGCTTGCGGGCCGGATGGCGCATGGGGGCCTTTCGATCGATAAACGCAGGAAAACATTGTAGCGCCATAAAGGTGATAGCGCTAACTATATGGCATCCAATTGTTGAAGCCAAACCATGTTATTTGGGAATTGAATGATTGATATCTAAAAAGGGAATTGGATTTATTTCTTTCACGGCGGCACAATCACAACTGTCTCCTCTATCTTCCTCCAAGAAAATAGATTCAGCCCGCTACCC
>NZ_JBFUDR010000400.1:0-4749 GCF_056404615.1 Massilia sp. P2_C2
GCACGCGCGGCTTGCTGCCGGCCGCGGCGCCCGCGCCAGTGCCGGCAGGGCGGTTGCCGCCAGGTCGGCCGCGGCCCGGATGGCCTCGGTCGCCGCTGCGCAGCTGGATCGGTTGCGGCTTTGCGCTCGGATCCGGTTCGAAGCCCGGGATCACGTGGCGCGGCAGCGTCTGCTTGATCAGCTTTTCGATGTCCTTCAGCATCTGGTGTTCGTCCACGCAGACGAGTGACACGGCCTCGCCCGTGGCGCCGGCACGGCCCGTGCGGCCGATGCGGTGCACGTAGTCTTCCGGCACGTTCGGCAGGTCGTAGTTGACCACGTGCGGCAGCTGGTCGATGTCGATGCCGCGCGCGGCGATGTCGGTGGCGACGAGTGCCGTCAGGCTGCCGTCCTTGAACTCGGCCAGCGCCTTGGTGCGCGCCGACTGGCTCTTGTTGCCGTGAATCGCCATCGCGCCGATGCCGTCCTTGCCCAGCTGCTCGACGAGCTTGTTCGCGCCATGCTTGGTGCGGGTGAACACGAGCACCTGTTTCCAGCCGTTCGACTTGATCAGGTGCGCCAGCACCGGATGCTTCTTGTCGCGGTCGACCGGGTGGATCTTCTGGGCGATCACTTCCACGGTCGAGTTGCGGCGTGCCACTTCGATCGAGGCCGGATTGTTCAGCAGACGGTCGGCCAAGGCCTTGATCTCGTCCGAGAACGTGGCCGAAAACAGCAGGTTCTGGCGCTTCGGCGGCAGCACGGCCAGGACCTTGCGGATGTCGTGGATGAAGCCCATGTCCAGCATGCGGTCGGCCTCGTCCAGGATCAGGATCTCGATCTTGTCGAGCTTGATCGTGCCCTGGCCCACGTGGTCGAGCAGGCGGCCCGGCGTGGCGACGAGGATGTCGACGCCGTTGGCCAGCAGCTTGATCTGCGGGTTGATGCCCACGCCGCCGAAGATCACGGCCGAGTTCAGGTTCGTGTGCTTCGCATAGGTGCGCACGTTTTCTTCGACCTGGGCCGCGAGTTCGCGGGTCGGGGCGAGCACGAGGGCACGGATCGCGCGTTTGGACGTTTTGTTCGTCAGTGCCGTGCCCACCTTGTCGGTCGACAGGCGGTGCAGCACGGGCAGCGTGAAGCCGGCGGTCTTGCCGGTGCCGGTCTGGGCGCCCGCCAGCAGGTCGCCTCCACCCAGCACGGCAGGGATCGCCTGGGCCTGGATCGGAGTCGGCGCGGTATAGCCCGCTTCAGTGACGGCACGCACGATGGCGTCGGACAGACCGAGAGAATTGAATGACATAGTTTTCTGGTAGGGATCGGCCCGTCGTTTCCTGCTTTTTGCAGCAAAAACGCCAGTCCGGCCGATCGGATTACACACAGGGCGACCGGTACTGGAGCCGGTCCACCAAGACGCGACCGTCAACACGGGACACGTCGAAAAACCTACTGCGCGTTGCGATGCTGTGCTGCGATGCTCGCTGTACTTTCGTACAGCTGCGCTTCTCCCACAGCCTTGCCGCCGCTCGCGACGGTTTTTCGAGGTGTCCAAACGTCAACGATCACGCTGATTATAATTAATTATGTTTCGCTATGGAAATTTTTAGCGCGGCCCGTGTTAATGCAACAGGGCCGGTGGAAGCGGGGGCGCGGCACCTCGTGGGTGCCGGAGGCAAAGTGGCAGGTCGATAATGCTGCCTGCGGAGGAAAGCCGCGTGGCCAGCAAGGCCCGCAGCATTCCCCGGACTTACACGTTGCGTATTTTACGCCATTACACGAATTGGCGTTCGCCCGCTCAGGCGAACGGCTGCAGCAGGTTGACCATGCCGGCGAAGACCTTCGGGCCGGCCGCAATGACGTCGCCCTTGTTCAGGTATTCGGACTCGCCGTTGAACTCGCCGACGATGCCGCCCGCCTCGGTCACGAGCAGCGAACCGGCGGCGATGTCCCAGATCTTGAGACCTTTCTCGAAGAAGCCGTCGACGCGGCCGGCGGCCACGTTGGCCAGTTCCAGCGCGGCCGAGCCGCTCGAGCGCAGGCCGTGGCAGCGCGGGGCCACCACTTCGTACATGCGCAGGTATTCGGCGAGGTGGCGCGGCTCCTGGCCATGGCCGGAGCCGATCAGCGCGCGGTTGATGCGGTCCGGATTGCGCACGCGGATACGCTTGTCGTTCAGGTAGGCGCCGGCGCCCTTGGTGGCGGTGAAGAGGTCGTTGCGGACCGGGTCGTAGATGACGGCCTGCGTGATCACGCGGCGCTGTTGCAGCGCGATCGAGATGCAGTAGTTGGGGTAGCCGTGCAGGAAGTTGGTGGTGCCGTCGATCGGATCGATGATCCAGACGTATTCGCTCTCGTCGTTCAGGTTCGCGGTCGCTCCCGATTCCTCGCCGAGGATGGCGTGGTCGGGGTAGGCTTTCAGCAACGTTTCGACGATCGCCTGTTCCGAGGCCTGGTCGATGTCGGTGACGAAGTTGTTATGGCTCTTTTCGCTGACGGTGATGCGATCCAGGTCGAAGGATGCGCGGTTGATGACGGTCGCGGCGCGGCGGGCGGCCTTGATGGCCGTGTTGAGCATGGGATGCATAGAGGGCTTCCGTAAAAATATGCTGACGCCCACCGCGCGTTGGCGCCGTGAACGATCTGAACGAGAAATAATTAAAGAGCAAAGCGGTGCCGAAGCCGTTAAAATCGCGAGCTTCCTGCCCGCATTCCAACGCACTCGTCACCGCGCGATGGCGCTATTTTAAATGAACCCGACCGAAACTGTCTCTTCTCTTTTCAAACGTCTACGCTTCGTGCTCGTGGAAACGAGCCGCGCCGGCAACGTCGGCTCGGTGGCCCGCGCCATGAAGACGATGGGCTTTTCCGACCTCGTGCTCGTGGCCCCGCGCTGCAACGATCCGCTGCACGACCCGGAAGCCGTCGCGTTCGCCAGCGGCGCGCTCGACGTGCTGCAGGGCGCGCAGATCGTGGATTCCATCGGCCAGGCGCTCGATGGCTGCAATTTCGCGGCGGCCGTGTCGGCCCGGCTGCGCGAGTTTTCGCCGCCCGTCTGGAGCCCGCGCGAATTTTCCGCGCACGCGGCCGGGGACGCCCACCTGCGTCCGGCGCTGATACTCGGCAACGAACGCTTCGGCCTGCCGAACCAGATCGTCGAGCGGTGTAACGTGCTGATCAACATCCCGGCCAATCCGGAATACTCGTCGCTGAACCTGTCCCAGGCCGCGCAAGTGCTCGCCTACGAGTGCCGCCTGGCCGCGCAAGGGGAAAACCGCACGCAGGAAGGTATCGGCTTCCACGGGGAGGCCGCGAGCGTCGCGCAGATCGAAGGCATGTATGCCCACCTGGAAGAGGCGCTGGTGACGATCGGCTTCCTCGACGCCAACAACCCGAAAAAACTGATGCCGCGGCTGAAGCGCCTGTTCGCGCGTACCCAGCTGGAGACGGAAGAGGTCAATATTTTGCGGGGTATTGCTCGGCAGATACTGCGTGACCGCCAGGGCTAAAATTCGGGGTCAGTAAAATTCGGGGTCAGAGCACATTTCGGCCGCAATTCAGGGTCAGAGCACTTTTTTGTGCAAGTTCTCAGTTGAACGAAACGCACTCCCGATCAATCGGCTGCCGCGACGAATGGTTCCCCGCCGCCGAACCAGGACTGGAGTTGTCATCGGGCGGCGATACTGGCGCTCTGATCAGCGGGGCATTGTCCGAAAAAGTGCTCTGACCCCGAATTTTATTCCGGGGATTCCTAGACGCGATTCTCTAGTTCCACCCAGTCGTGCCGTCGGTCGTTTCGCTTACACTTTAAGAAACATCGATAAAGGGCAGGCAATGGACACGTCCCGCAGAACCTTCCTGAAAGCCGGTTTGCTGTCGGCCGCCGTGCTGGCCGTCGGCGGCGGCTGGTATCGCGTCACGCACCCGGCGCCACCGCGCGGCTTCGTGCTCGACGGTGAGGCGCGCGCCGCGCTCGGCGCCATTGTTCCCGCGATCCTCGCCGGCGCGCTGCCGGCCGCGCCGGCCGAGCGCGCCGGGGCCATCGCCGCGACGACGGACCGCGTGCACCAGGCCATCCTCGGCCTGCCGCTGCACGCCCAGCAGGAAGCGCAGGACCTGTTCGGCCTGCTCGCGCTCGCCCCGGCGCGGCGTCTCCTCACCGGCGTTGCAGGCGGCTGGGCGACGGCAAAGGAAGCCGACGTCGCGGCCTTCCTGCAGGACTGGCGTACGCACCGCTTCGCCCTGCTGCGCACGGCCTATGCGGCGCTGCACGACCTCGTGCTCGGTGCCTGGTACAGCGACCCTGCGCACTGGGATGCCATCGGCTTTCCCGGACCGTTGAAGGAACTGGTATGAGCAAGGACACCGTAATCCCCGATCCGGTCGCGGCCGGCCTGGCGCGCGGCTGGACGGTGATCGATGGCGCACGCGCGACGGCAGACGGCGACCTGTCCGCCGATGTCGTCATCGTCGGCAGTGGCGCCGGCGGTGGCGTGACGGCCGAGATCCTCGCGCTGTCCGGCCTGTCCGTCGTCATCGTCGAGGAGGGCGCGCTGCAATCCTCGCGCGACTTCAACATGCGCGAGGCCGAAGCCTATCCGAAGCTGTATCAGGAATCGGCGGCGCGCAAGACGCGCGACAAGGGCATCAACATCTTCCAGGGCCGCACCGTGGGCGGCTCGACGACCGTCAACTGGACGTCCAGCTTCCGCACGCCGCCCACGACGCTCGCGTTCTGGCAACAGCACTACGGCCTCGCGACCTGTACCGAGG
>NZ_JBFUDR010000401.1:0-4706 GCF_056404615.1 Massilia sp. P2_C2
CTACTGTGCAACGCAAACATATAGAGGAGAGCCAGAAATGACATCTTAGTCAATTTTCTAAACAATCGACCTCCCACGACCCGAACTGCGTACGATAGCGCGTTTTCCGACCAACCCGACTATAAAGAGAATTCCTATAGAAGTCGTATAGTATCCCGTTGACTGAGACCCCGAACCAATTTTATGAGCCAAAGCAATCAACCATGTGGCAAATCCCGTTGAAATAACAAGTGTGCAAATTAATAGCACCTTCACTAACGCACTCGCCTTCAATAATGTATTCCCCATATTTCGTCCACATTGTCAATGACAACCGCACTTTGAGGAACTGCCAGTACCTGGCATTGGCAAGCTTTGCTCAGCGCTGCCACCAAGTCCTTTTATTACGGACCCAATACCCGTATTAATACGCACATCCATTGCCGCATTACTGGAAGCAATCATCGCGGAGTCTGCTGCTGTTCCACCAGAAGTCCAAGGTACACCGCGTGTAATGCTTCCTCCCCACCACCCTCCCACCAGCCCCGTTCCATAGGCCCATACTGCGTCCCATGTACCGAATTGACCACCATTAGCCGCAAATACTCCTTAGTTCGAGACACCTCCCAACAGGGATGCACCGAAAAGTCCACCTGGCATGAATGGCAAGGCCGCACCAGCTATGCCACCACCTATAGCAGAAGTCCACCACTCTTTCCAATCAAAGTTCTTACACCCACCACTCTTATACATTTGGATGCCCTGTGCTATAGCATCTCCGATTCCTGCGCCTGCAAACCCAATCCCACCTGTAATGACAGGAAGGGGGACATTGCCTGTCGGATCTGTTTTTCGAACAGGATCTCCGCCCACATACGCGTACATGTTCACTCCGCCAGCCAGTCCAATCGGATCCTCGCTGATAAAACGGTGTAAGCTGGGATCGTAATACCGCGCACGATTGAAGTTTAGCCCGGTACTGTCATTCTCGCGCCCAGTGTACTGATAACTGTTGTCGTTGGCGGCCCCGTTCGTGCTGGCTTTGCCGTATGGCTCGTAGCTGTAGCTGGTCGTGGCCACGCCATTGCTGTCGGCCAGTGCAAGCGTCGAGCCCAGCGCGTCGGTCAGTAGGTGCCTTGCCCCCACACTATCGGTGYGGCTGAAGACTTCGTCCAGCCGGCCGGTCAGTAGATTTGCCGTCGGCGTGTTGCCGGCCAACTCCTGAACCGGATTCAAACCATCATATAGGAACGCGGTGGCAGTGCTTGCAACGGTCTTGCCGATGCGCCGGCCGATCCCGTCATACTGGAAACTGGCTGTCACGACGCCGGACAGGCCGGCCAGCTGGTTGCGGGCGTCCCAGCTATGGGACGTGCTTCCGTCGCTGGACAGGTTGCCATTCAAGTCGTAGCTGATGCTCGTGCTGCCCCACTGGGTGAGTTGGTTGGCCGCGTTATAAGTGGCGCTGGCAATGGCCGTCGGCAGGTCGGCATTTGCGTAGCTGCCTCCTACGCTGATACGCCGGCCGTTCGCATCATAGCCGTAGCTGAGGTTACCCAGTTGCGTTGAGCCATGAGTATAGATAATGCCGGTCAGGCGATTGGCAGTGTCGTACGTATAGCTGACGACAATGCCGTTGGCCAAGGTCAGGGTACTGCGACGGTTGGCATTGTCGTAGCTGAAGCTGACACCGGCCGATCCTTGCGCGATGCCGACGAGGCGGTCAGCATCATCGTATGTGTAGCCGACCGTAGCCTGGCCCGCCACCGACATGCTGCTACGGCGCCCAGCGCTGTCGTAGGTATAGCCGACGCTGCCCTGCGGTGTGGTTTCATTGGTCAGACGATCCAGACCATCATAGCTGCGCGTAATCGTGCCGGCAGCCGAGTCGATGAGCTGAGTAAGCCGGTTCCCGGCGTCATAGCTATAGCTGATGTCGCTGGTATACGTGGTCGGTTGCGCTGTAGTGGCCCCGAAGCCGGCGTTGATGCGACGATTCAATGCGTCATAGCTGTAGCCGCTGACCTGGCCCTTGCGATCAGTGAAACGCGTCAGATTACCGACCTGGTCATACGCATAGCTTTCCGTGTGCAGCAAGGGATCGGTGCGGGTGAGTCGGCGGTTGCGTGCGTCGTACGTATAGCTAAAGGTCCCGCCTTTGGCATCGGTGTGGCTCGTCAAGTTGCCATTAGAATCGAACGCGAATGTCGTTACTCCCCCCAAGGCATCAATCATGGACGTCATGCGGTTGAGCGGGTCGTATACGTAGCGCGTAACATTCCCCATCGGATCGGTCATCGTCAACGTCCGACCCGCGCCGTCAATAAAATACCTTATCGTGCTTCCAACGGAATCGGAGACGGAGGCAAGGTCCGTGCCCTCATATGCCATAGTCGTGGTATGGTTCAGCGGATCGGTGATCGTGAGCGGCTGACCGACAGAATTGTAGGTCCAGGTAATTTGATGCCCGAGCGGATCGGTTACTTTCGTCAGATTACCTGAAGAATCATATTCGAACGACGTCGTGTGGTTGAGTGGATCTGTAACGCTGGCAACTTGCTGGAAAGTAGATGTATAAGTCTTCATGGTAGTAACGGCATTGGCCGTATCCGCCAGCTCGGTTCGGATTAGCTCGTTGCCGTTCGTATCATAGGTATAGACGGTCTTTCGCCCCAACGCATCAATTTGCGACAGCAACCGGCTGGTCGCAGGATCACGCGTTTGCGTCACGGATTGTTGTTCGGGCTTTCCGACAGCTTTAATGATAGTCGTCGGGTACCCACTTGCATTAAACACCATGCGCGTGACGTTACCGCGTTCATCGGTGACATCGGTTTGCGTCACCTTGTTGTTCGCATCCAGTGTATAGGCGAATAAATTGGTTGTTGCATCGGCGTACGTTTGTTGGGCAACTCGTCCGTTACCGTCATAGATATTGGTGACCATCACGTTGTCGCGTTTGTCGTGGACCGTCAGCATCTGGTCATTGCTGTCATAGGTATAGGTCTCGAACTGCCCGGCCGGGTCGATCGCCTTGATGAGATGGCCATTGCTATCATATTGATAGGTGGCCGTTCTGCCGAGATTGTCGCTGGCCTGCGTAATGCGATCATTCTCGTCATAAACGAAGTCAATGCTGCGCCCGCTGGACGAAAGAATACGCGTTAGATTCCCATCCCAATCGCGCGTGAACGTCAGAGTGTTACCAAAGCGATCACTTGCCGAAATCACCGCACCAGTTCTGGCAGACCCACCCTCGTTTTCCGGAAAGTTGAACACCGTGCCATCTTTCATCCGCAGCTTCCAGCCAAATGCTGCCTCATCCCATTGAATCGTCGACCCGGAATACCTGCCTAGCGTAGCCGCTTGGTAAAAGGCGTCATAGTAGCTCGTGCCGGGCGAGGTGCGCATATAATGAATCCGGCCACCATCCGGGAGAATCAGGTCTTGATAGGTGTAGTGGCCAGGTATCCCCTGTCAGGAAGAGATCGTAGGGGCTTTGTTGCATAAATCAGCAGAGTTCGGTTGAGTAGGCCATGGGAATTTCACCCACAGCCCCTCGCAGAACCGGACGTGAGCCTCTCAGCTCATCCGGCTCCCATCATCCAGCCGATGGTAAACATCCCAGTTTCCAGTGAACGAATACACCTTGAAACTCGCGCGCAAGTCGCCCAAGGGCATGACCCGCTCGGGTTTTGTGCCGAGCGAGGTGCTTGTACTTGTGCATCATCCAACGCGTCAGGTAGTCATTCAAATGTCGCCACACAGCCGACATGGCCGATTTGTAAAATCGACCGTAATACTGCTGCCAGCCCCGGAGTATCGGGTCGAACCTGGCCGACAGATCGGCCAGGCTCTTGTCGCATTTGAGCTGAAGACGCCATCCACGTATCGTCTGTCGCATTGCCTTGAGGGCATCACGACTGACGGCCGGGGCGAAGTTCACGTAGACACGACCAAATTTATCGACTGCCTTGCGCGGTCGGAACGTATAGCCGAGAAACGTAAACTGCACACATGGATAATCTCCGTCTCGTTTGACATCCTTGCAGTACACGATCCGCGTCTTCTCTGGATGCAGTTCAAGCCCACACTGCCGAAATCGCTCGTCAATCTTTGCCAACGCGAACCTGGCCTGCGCCAGACTCCGGCAGTGAATGACCCCGTCATCGGCGTAGCGGCAAAAGCGCACGCTAGGCAGATGACGCTGTACCCAGCTGTCGAATGCATAGTGCAGAAACAGATTGGCAAGCAGCGGGCTGACGACGCCGCCTTGCGGGGTGCCGCGCGTCCTCTCCACCAAGTTACCTTCCGGCGTCAGCATTGGTGCTTTCAGCCAACGCTCGACGTACAGAAGGACCCATGGCGTCTGGCAGTGCTTCCTCAGCGCCTTCAAGAGCAAGTCGTGGTCGATGTTATCGAAAAGCCCTTTGATGTCGAATTCGACCACCCAGTCGTATTGCCAGCTGCGCCGGCGGACGATGGCGATCGCATCGTGTGCAGATCGCCCGGGTCGATATCCGTATGAGTTCTCGTTAAACACCGGATCAATAACCGGCTCAAGTAGACGCTTGACCACCGTTTGCGCCACCCTGTCCGCGACCGTCGGCACACCCAGCATGCGCACCCCGCCGGACTTCTTCGGGATGGGCACACCTTTGACGGGCGGCGGAAAATAGCTACCGGAACACATGCGGTTCCAGAGCTTGTACAGGTTGTCACTTATG
>NZ_JBFUDR010000402.1:0-4679 GCF_056404615.1 Massilia sp. P2_C2
CTTCTACGCCCTGTTCATGCTCAAGAACGGAAACGGCCCGCAGGATGACGCCGCGTTCGCGCGCAAAATGACGCAGTTCCTCGACGACTTCGGGCGCAATGCGCGCCGCCAGAACGCCTCGCCGGACGACGTCGACGCCGCGAAGTATGCCTTTTGCGCGGCCGTCGACGAAATCATCCTGAGGTCAGGCTTCACGATCCGCGACGCGTGGGAACGCCGGCCGCTGCAACTGCAGCTGTTCGGCGACCAGCTGGCGGGGGAAAACTTTTTCGAACGACTGGAGCAGTTGCGCGCGCGCGGCAGCGCGCACCTGCAGGCGCTGGAGGTGTTCCATATGTGCCTGCTGCTCGGCTTCCAGGGCCGCTACATCCTGGAGGGGACGGAAAAGCTGAACTACCTGACGGCGCGCCTCGGCGACGAGATCGCGCACATGAAGGGCCGGCGCGGCGGCTTCGCACCGCACGCGGAGCGCCCGGACCAGATCCGCCACAAGCTGCGCAGCGACGTGCCGCTGTGGGTATTGTATGCCGTGTTCGGCCTGATCTGCGTGCTGGGTTACGTGGGACTGCGCACGTCGCTCGGCCGCACGAGCGAGGCGCGCATGAATGCGTACAGCGACGTCGTCAAGATGGCGCCGCGCGCGGCCAACCTGACGATCACGCTGCCCTGAGCGGCTCGCTTCACACCTGCAGCGACAGGCGGTACACGGTCGTCTGCCGGTACACCTGGCCGGGCATCAGCATGACGCGCGGCCAGCAGGCGCTCGTCAGGCCCGGCCTGGGCAGGGCTTCGACACGCAGCCCGTCCATGCCCGGCAGCGTGCCGGCGGGCAGGCCGACCGCGCCTTCCGTGAGGCTGCTGAACCGCACCACGGCCTCGGTCGTGTAGACCTGCAGGCGCCGTCCGGAGGCCGGGTCGAACACGCGCGCCACTTCGCGCAATGCGCCCTGGCCGCCCGTGAAGTGGTTGCGCACGCAGAAGCAGTGATCGAAGCCGCCGGCGCGGTGCAGCTGGGTATCGGTCCAGCGCAGGCGCGGGCCGATCGCGGCGGGCTGGCGGAAGTCGAACGGCGTCCCGCCGACGGCGGCCACGCTGGCCGGCGTGCCGCTGGGGCCCACTTCCTCGAAATAGTCGGCGTCGATCTGCAGCATGTGGTCCCCCACGTCGGCCTGGCCGCCACTCAGGTTGAACGAGGGATGCGCCAGGGCTCCGAGCGGAATCGGCACGCCCGCCACGGCCTGGTACTCGACCGTCAGTCCGCCATCGTCGTCGAGACGATAGTGAACCAGCATGCCGGCGCCGTCGCCGCCGGACGTCAATGCCAGCGAAACGATGCCGTTGGCCTCGCGGCCTTCCCAGCGCGCGGTGCGTCCGCCGGACGGCGTCGCCATGCCGGCGCCCGGCTGCAACACGTCGGCCATGCGGCCGTAACGGTCCGGCGCATACCACGCCTTAAGCGCGGCACCGCGTTCGCCTATGGTCACGGCCATGCCTGCCGCGTTCTCGAGCATGAACGAGCGCTCGCCGGCCAGACCGGCCGGCGCGCCCGGGATGAGATGGATCGTCATTGCCGCTGGCTTCCTGATTTTACGATTTCGATGATGAAACCATTCTCAGGGCATGGGCACGCCGTTTCAATTACGAAAATCACCAACCGGGCGAACGATTCTCGCCGACGCCCGGATTCAGGCGGCGGCGGTCTCCCCGGCGCGCTCGTTCAGCGCGCGGTCGCGGTAGGCGCGCGGCGTACATCCCAGTTCGCGCTTGAACACGAGGTGCATGTACTGGGTCGACGTGAAGCCGCACCCGAGCGCCACGTCCGCGATGCTGCGCTCGCCGCTTTCCAGTCCCGCTTTCGCGGCATCGAGCTTGGAACGCAGGATCATGTCGTGCACGCTGCAGCCGAGCTCCTGGCGGAAATACACCTCGAGCGAAGAGCGCGACACGCCCACGTACTCCGCGACCTGGTGCGTCTTGATGCCCTGGCACGCATACTGGCGGATGTAATGGCAGGCCCGCATCACGTGCGGATGCTTGACGGCCTGGTAACGGCTCGACGCCAGCACGTTGATGCYGGCCGGCGGCACGAGGATGCGGGTATTCGTCAGGCGCACGCCGTGCAGCATCTGTTCCAGCAGATGCGCCGCCGTGCGGCCGATCTCCTGCGTCCCCTGGATCACGGAGCTGAGGGGAATACGGGTCAGCATGCGCACGAGCGGATCGTTGTCGATGCCGATCAGGGCCACCTGCTCCGGCACGGAGATGCCGGCGATGGCGCACGCCTGCAACAGCTGGCGCGCGCGCGCATCCGTCACGGCGATGACGCCCACGGGCTTCGGCAGGCTGCGGAGCCAGTCGATCTGGCCCTGCATGGCCGCGTCCCACGACGCCGCGTTCGTCTCGCAGCCGCGGAAGATCTCCGCTTCCATCCGGTCTTCCGCCATCAGGCTGCGGAACGCGCTCTCGCGCTCCTGCGCCCAGCGGCTGCCTTCCGACTCGGGCAGGCTGAACATCGCAAAACGCTGCAGGCCGACGTCGATCAGGTGGTCGCGCGCCAGTTTGACGAGCTTGAAATTGTCCGTCGCCACATAGGGCACGCCGGCCGGATAAGTATCCTCGTTCGAATAGGAGCCCCCCACCGCGACGACGGGCACCTGGCAATTCGCCAGCGCGCGGGCGACGTCCGGATCGTCGAAATCGGCGATCACGCCATCGCCCTGCCAGCGATCCATGCCGGACAGGCGCAGCCGGAAATCTTCCTCCATGAATAAATCCCAGGCGACACGCGTACCCGCCAAATGCGCGGCAATACCGGCAATGACTTCACGGTCGAAGGTTTTATTCGCATTAAACAGCAGCGCAATCCGGTAGGCTTTTGTCGCTTTCATGTCATGCACCTCCATTTACGGAGCCTTTGACATATGCACGACGAAAATCAACGCGCTTATCGATTTCAATCACGTTCGTCTCCTTGTGATGCTTTATTGTTTTTTTTAAATTATATACCGGACTAGCCGGCGCGGCACGGTCAAACCATACGACACCCAAACACACCGGCGCGGGACATCACGCCGATTGCGGGCAAATCAAAACGGGGTAAAGAAGAAATCAGCCGAATATCTGTCGATGGCGGCGGATTCGAGTAAAGAGATGATCGGTCGTTCCAGCCGCATGGATATCGTGCCCATTGCGGGCACGCGGCTGGAAGAGGCTAGGCACGGGACATGCACAGTCATGGAGATTCCTCGAAGCGTAGACCGGGGCGCCGCCGGCGGCTCCCCTTCACCTCAAGGTTAGGCCGCTTTGCCACGCCCCCCCTAACGTACGCATGGGAATTTCTTGCACCGTGCAGAAATTTCCATCAGTTCTGCAAGGAGTGGAAGACCGGATCAGCCGGTTCCCACGTTCAAGACGGCGGCGCGTCGGCGGACGCGGCCTCGGCCGGCGGAGTCTGTTGCGGCGCGAGCGTCCGGAAGGCCTTCGGCGTGCAGCCGTATTCTTCCTTGAACAGCTTGTTGAAGTAGGAAACGTTGGCATAGCCGACGGAATACGCCACTTCGGCCACGGTCGCGGCCCCCTTTTCCGTCAATAGCCGCGCCGCTTCCGTCAAGCGCAATTTATTCAGATAACCGGTGAATGTCATGCCCAATTCGGATTTCAGCAGATCATTCACCTTATTCCGGTTCGCACCCGTACCGGCCACGACACTTTCCAGGTCCAATTCCGGATTGGTGTAATTCGTCGCAATGAATTTCAGGACGTTCGCCTTTTCCTCGTCCCGATAGGGTTCCGCCGTCAACTGGCGATACGCGACCAGCGGCAAATCCTTTTTCATCTGGGCATTCAGGCTTGCGGCCAGCGTGCGCGCATGCGTGCGGAAGAACCAGATAGTGAACAGGATAAAACCGGCCAGCACGAAAATGACCAGCGCGACGATATAACGGCGATCGTGCCCGTGCAAAACCATATTGCTGATCTCGACATGCGAATCGATATTGTAAGGCGATTGCGAAGAAGATCCGAACGTCATCGTCCCGACCTTGTCGAGCGAATAACCCTGGGAGGTCACGTCCACCTTCATCACGCCATACCACCAGTGCGGAATGGTCATCCGGCGCAGGTCGAGGGCAACGGGCACGCCGTGCTCGTTGCAAGAAAAGAAAGTTCCCGGCGAGCGGTAGGTCAGGTAGTCGCCGGGTTTCGAAATCTTGTCATCGAATGAAGACAGGCTGAACATGAGAGGATCGGCGGGCGCGCACCGGGCGACGAACGTGACGGTGTCGTAGTTCGACAGGTTCACCGTCGCCGGTTTGCCGCCTGCGTCGAATACGCTGATGCGTACGCCGACGAAAGGAAAGGGAGCAACCTTCGTGAGCCGGAAGTCGTACACGAGCGCATCCGGTCCGGAGGTGCGCAGTTGCGCCATCGACGTGCCGCCCTGATTGGCGTCGTTGATCGGCTCCGCAACCCAGCGCACGCCGTCCCGGAGTTCCGGCGACAGGGTATAGGTCGGCTGACTCCGGTAAATGCAAAAAGCCGCAAGCAGCGCATCCACGAGCAGCAATACGATCAGGGCGAGCAGCGACTTCTTATAAAACTCATGCATCGGCGTACGGGTGTCATTGGTCTCATGCGACACCACGGGCGTCGGGTGCCGGATGAATCATAACAGCGTTCGG
>NZ_JBFUDR010000403.1:0-4620 GCF_056404615.1 Massilia sp. P2_C2
CTTTTTGGCAAAAAGTGCTCTGACCCCGAATTTTCAATGCGTGGTTACATCTTTCAAAAAAAAACGGCGCCCTCGCGGACGCCGTTTCGTGAGCCTGTTGCAGACGAATCAGTCTTCGATGATCGGTTGCCCGACCATCGCGTCGACCCGCTCGCGCAACTGCTTGCCCGGTTTGAAGTGGGGCACCCGTTTTTCGGGCACCATCACCTTGTCGCCGGACTTCGGATTGCGGCCGATGCGGGGCGGCCGGCTGTTCAGGGCAAAGCTGCCGAACCCACGGATCTCGATGCGCTGGCCGCTCGCGAGAGCGTTGGTCATCGCATCGAGGATCGTCTTGACGGCGAACTCGGCGTCTTTCGCCACCAGCTGAGAATAGCGCTCGGCCAGGCGGTTGATCAGCTCGGACTTGGTCATCTGCTAGCCCTCGGGTATTAGCCCTTGTTATCGAACTTGGCCTTCAGCAGAGCACCCAGCGACGTGGTGCCGGTTGCTGCGCTGTTGTCCGAAGCCAGCTTCTGCATGGCTTCCTGGGTGTCGGCGTTGTCCTTGGCCTTGATCGACAGCTGGATGCTGCGTGCCTTGCGGTCGATGTTGATGACCAGGGCTTCGACCTTGTCGCCCACTTTCAGGTGGGTGCCGGCATCTTCCACGCGGTCACGCGCGATTTCCGAAGCGCGCAGGTAGCCTTCGACTTCGTCCGTCAGGGCGATCACGGCGCCTTTCGGCTCAACCGACTTGACCGTACCGGTGACCAGCGTGCCCTTGTCGTTCAGCGATGCGAAGTTGTTGAACGGGTCGCCTTCCAGCTGCTTGACGCCCAGCGAGACACGCTCGCGCTCGACGTCGATCGCCAGCACGACGGCTTCCAGCTCGTCGCCCTTCTTGAAGCGGCGGACGGCTTCTTCGCCGGCTTCCGTCCACGACAGGTCGGACAGGTGCACCAGGCCGTCGATGTTGCCCGGCAGGCCGATGAACACGCCGAAGTCGGTGATCGACTTGATCAGACCTTTGACCTTGTCGCCCTTCTTGTGGGTCATGCCGAAGTCGTCCCACGGATTCGCCTTGCACTGCTTCATGCCCAGCGAGATACGACGACGCTCTTCGTCGATTTCCAGGACCATGACTTCGACTTCGTCGCCCAGCTGGACAACCTTGTTCGGTGCCACGTTCTTGTTGGTCCAGTCCATTTCCGAGACGTGCACCAGGCCTTCGATGCCCTGCTCGACTTCCACGAACGCACCGTAGTCGGTCAGGTTCGTGACCTTGCCGAACAGGCGGGTGCCTTGCGGGTAGCGACGCGACAGGCCGGTCCACGGATCGTCGCCCAGTTGCTTGACGCCCAGCGAGACGCGGTTCTTTTCCTGATCGTACTTGAGGACCTTGGCGGTGATCTCTTGACCAACCGACAGGACTTCCGACGGGTGACGCACACGGCGCCATGCCAGGTCGGTGATGTGCAGCAGGCCGTCGATGCCGCCCAGGTCGACGAACGCACCGTAGTCGGTGATGTTCTTGACGACGCCGGTAACGACGGTGCCTTCCTTCAGCGTTTCCATCAGCTTCGCACGCTCTTCGCCCATCGATGCTTCGATKACGGCGCGACGCGACAGCACGACGTTGTTACGCTTGCGGTCCAGCTTGATGACCTTGAATTCCAGGGTCTTGCCTTCGAACGGCGTCGTGTCCTTGACCGGACGGGTGTCGACCAGCGAACCCGGCAGGAATGCGCGAATGCCGTTGGTCAGGACGGTCAGGCCGCCCTTCACTTTGCCGTTCACGGTACCGGTGACGATTTCGCCCGATTCCATTGCTTTTTCCAGGGCCAGCCACGACGCCAGGCGCTTGGCCTTGTCGCGCGACAGGATGGTATCGCCGAAACCATTTTCCAGCGATTCGATGGCCACGGAAACGAAGTCACCCACGTTGACTTCCAGTTCGCCCTGGTCATTCTTGAATTCTTCGATGGGGATGAAAGCTTCCGATTTCAGGCCGGCGTTGACGATCACGAAGTTGTGATCCAGACGCACGACTTCGGCGGAGATGACTTCGCCCGAACGCATGTCCTGACGGGCCAGCGACTCTTCGAAGAGCGCTGCGAAGCTTTCCATACCGGTTTCTTGATTTGCTGCAGTAGCCATAAGTTTTGAAAGGTTAGCCARCAGACCGGCTAAATGCGATCTGAACTGGGTCAAGTTGAACCACACCCGGGACACCCCGGGCACCCAAAAATGCCGCTTTCACGGCCCCCTCGACTTCAGGGTTAATTCTTAAATTCTTGTTCAGGGGTGCGCATACCAGGCCAACACCTGTTCGACGGCTTCATCCGCCGTCATCCGCGAGGTATCGAGGATGTGCGCCCCTTCCGCCGGCACCAGCGGCGCCACGGCACGCTGGGTATCGCGCGCGTCGCGGGCCTGCAAATCCGCCAGCAGATCGTCCATGTTAGCAGAAAACCCTTTGTCAATCAATTGCTTATACCGACGTTGCGCGCGCGCCTCAACACTTGCCGTCAAGAACACTTTCAGTTGCGCTCCGGGGAAGATGACGGTGCCCATATCACGCCCGTCGGCGACGAGGCCGGGCGTCTGGCGGAAGCTCAGTTGCAAGCCGAACAATGCCTGGCGCACGCCCGGCAGCGCGGCGATCTTCGACGCGGTGTTGCCGACATCTTCAAGGCGGATGGCATTGCTCACCTCTTCCGTGCCCAGGTAGATATGGCCGCCGTTGAAGCGGATGTTCAGGTGTTCGGCCACCTTGGCGAGCGCGTGTTCGTCGTGCAGGTCGGTCCCCCGGCGCAGCGCGCACAGGGCGGTCAGGCGGTACAGGGCGCCGGAATCCAGCAGGTGGAAACCCAGGCGGTCGGCGACCTTGTGGGCCACCGTGCCCTTGCCCGAGGCGGTCGGGCCGTCAATCGTTATGACGGGAATGTTCGAGTTCGGCATTTACARGTGTGTGGTTACGAATGCGTAGGGTGGGCACACCGTGCCCACCCTACGGCAAAACAAAACGTCAGGATATCTCGTGCTGCGCGATGCCGGAAAACGTTTCGAAATAATCCGGGAACGTCTTGGCCACGCACTTCGGATCATTGATGCGCATGGCGTTCCCGCGCCGCGCCGCGCCGTCCAGCGAAGCCAGCGAGAAGCACATCGCCATCCGGTGGTCGTCGTACGTGTCGATGGTGGCCGGCTGCAGCAGCTCGGGCGGCGTCACGCGGATGTAGTCCGGGCCCTCTTCCACCGTCGCGCCGACCTTGCGCAGCTCGGTCGCCATCGCGGCCAGGCGGTCGGTCTCCTTCACGCGCCAGCTGGCGATGTTGCGCAGCGTGCTGGTGCCGTCCGCGTACAGCGCGGCGACGGCGATCGTCATGGCGGCGTCCGGGATGTGGTTGAAGTCGGCGTCGATCGCCTTCAGCACGCCGTTCGACGTTGCCTCGATCCAGTTGTCGCCCTTCGTGATCGTGGCGCCCATCAGTTCCAGCGCGTCGGCGAAGCGCACGTCGCCCTGGATCGAATCCTTGCCGACGCCTTCCACGCGCACCGGACCGCCGGCGATGGCGCCCGCGGCCAGGAAGTACGATGCGGACGACGCATCGCCCTCGACGTGGATGCTGCCCGGGCTTTGATACTTCTGCCCCGGCTGCACGGTGAACGACGCCCAGCCGTCCTGGCTCACCGTCACGCCGAAGCGGCGCATCAGGTTCAGCGTGATCTCGATATACGGCTTGGAAATCAGCTCGCCCACGACCTCGATCGTGACCGGATGCGAGACCGCCATCAGCGGCGCCGCCATCAGCAGGGCCGTCAGGAACTGGCTCGACACGTTGCCGCGCACGGCGATGCGGTCCGGCTGGACGTTGCCGGCGCGGATGTGCAGCGGCGGATAGCCCGGATTGCCCGTGTACCCGATATTGGCACCGACGGCGTTCAGCGCATCGACCAGGTCGCCGATCGGGCGCTCGTGCATGCGCTCCACGCCGTGCAAGGTGTAGTCGCCGCCGATCACGGCCAGCGCGGCCGTCAGCGGACGGATCGCGGTACCGGCATTCCCCATGAACAGGTCGGCCTGGCCGACCGGCAGCTTGCCGCCGGCGCCGTGCACGACGTGCGTGCGGTCGCCCTGCTGTTCCCACTGGATGCCCAGCTTGCGCAGCGCATCGAGCATGACGGACGTGTCGTCCGATGCCAGCAGGTCGTGGATGGTCGTCGTCCCCTCCGACAGCGCGGCCAGCAGCAGCGTGCGGTTGGAGATGCTCTTCGAGCCCGGCAGGCGGACGGTGCCCTGCACGCGCATCACGGGTTCGAGGTCGATATGCTGGGGATAGATTTTAGCTTGTGTCATTTTCCAGATTCCTGATCGGGCCGCGGCGGTTGTTCCGCGGTTTCGATCGCTTCGGTCCACGCGCGGCGCGCACGCTGGGCGTTGGCGTAGGTCGCCTCCAGCGCGGTACCGTCACCGGCGGCGAGCCGCGCGCGGAGGTGTGTCAATTGAGCGAGATAAGCGTCCAGTTCGCCGAGCAGCGCATCGCGGTTCGCGAGGCTGATGTCACGCCACATCTCGGGCGAGCTGCCGGCGATGCGGGTGAAATCGCGGAAGCCGCTGGCGGCGTACTGGAACAGC
>NZ_JBFUDR010000404.1:0-4598 GCF_056404615.1 Massilia sp. P2_C2
ACCGCCGAGCATGATGACCACGCCGGCTTCGAGTTGCTCGCGGCGCAGGTGGGCGGTATCGTCGACGATCGCGCCGTTCAACTGGACAAGCATGCGGCTGTCCGGCACGGTGATCCGGATCTCGTCGTGCCGGTCACGGCATATTTGCAAGGGCGTCCGGGAAATGCCGCGCTCACCGAGCGGCATTTCTGCGCCGTCGAGCATACGGAATAGCGGCGTGTATCGGCTCAACTCAATGACGCCCGGACCGTCAATACCCGACCATTGCTGCCCAATGCGCGCCGGATCGGGATGCCATAACACGGTCAAACCCAATAAAGGCGCCGCAGCTTGCACCAGGGCACTGATGGGTGAAGTCGTCGTGAGTTTATCGTCTTGCATCACAGCAGCGTTTATTGCCGAAAACGGCGATGTCACCTATCCCGTCATTATCCCCGAAATTCTTTGTGAACTCTTCAATTCGGGAGTGTCATCGACGGCCTATTTACACGCCAAATCGCAACTGACACGTTATTGACACGACGTCGCACCGAAAAACTGTCAAAACCAGGCATTTTGGCGCTGGCACGGCGATTGCAACTATCCCTGCAAGCACGCGAAGTTCAGACAGTGCGAGTTCGTTGCAAGTCCTGATGCCGAGACAACGATGTCGGACGGCGATAAAACTGCAACCTATCTTTTAACTTTGTTACTGGAGAAAATCATGAGTGTTTTTAGTGTGAAATTCGCAGTGTACGGTGCGCTGGCAGGTGGCGATCAACAAAAAAYGCAAGCGATTAACGTAGCGGATGCAGTGCAACAACAACTGAATACGACCAGCTATCAGGGCGTGCTCAGCATCAATAACACGACGATGGGCCAGGATCCGTCGCCCGGTAGCTTGAAGCACTTCGGTGCGCTCGTGACCGTCAATGGCAAAGACATGTATTTCGCCTGCCAGGAAAGCCAGACCATCGATTTCAACCACAACATGCCGGCCGCTCTGCGCGTCGCCGAGGCAGTCAAGTAAGTCCCCCGGCGCGCATTCGTGACTGCATCCAGCCAGCGCTACACGAGTGCGCGCCTGTGTTCCGGTTTTTCTTCGAAGGTCAACGCCATCGGCAACACGATAGTCMGATAAAAACCGCCACGCGGGCCGTGTCGGCATGATACGACCCGCGCGGCCGACGCGCAGTGATTCTTTCTCATCCTGCCTGACGTGGACGCAGTCAGCTGGTGGCCGTTTTGATATCCACGCGGAAACGCATTTCCGGCAGCACTTCAGTGATGTTGCCATTCATTCCTTTCGGTTGCCCCCCGCCCGGCACGCGCCCCGGCGTGTAAGCGATCACGCGGCGGCGCAAGTGCGTCGCCCGCCGATGTCATGCAGGTACGACCAGAGCGGATTGTCGGCAAGCATCGCCGTACAGGAACACGCGTACCTGGCCTTCAGGGACGAAAATCAGCGTCTCGGGATCATCAGGACAATGCCAGCCCCGAGATCGATCCGGACGTCGACTCCGGGCGTCAGTACCGACGCCGATGCGGGCGCATGCACCAGGAACGTAACGCCACCTGTATTCAAGAAATTTCACTATACAAATAAAAAAGCCGCTGATCATTTGGTCTCAAAGATCAGCGACCTACCGATTTTTATTTAAAAATCAGTTACTTAAAGAAACCCCTCACTTCCCACTCGAATATCAACGGCTGAAATAGAACATTGATTCGTCGAGGTTTCGTTCGACCGCATCGAGGCGATACCATCAACGATACCATGTACCCTCAACCTAACTGTAAAGTTCCGCCCGGATCGGTTCCAGCACCCCCAGGCCATCCGCGGCCCAGGCTACGATGTCGTCCAGCGTGCGCTGCCAGTTGCGCCCACCAAACTCCAGCGCCGCAGTGTCTATTTGCCAGGTGTTGCGCACCGACGTATCGATCAGGGTTTGCTCCCCGCGTCCGAATGGCGCCAGTTCCGCCTGCGCCAGCAGTGGCGCCAGTTGACTGTGCTGGAACGGCAGCGACAACATGCCGCACCCTTGCACCGTCAGGTTGGGCGGGGTGATTTCAACCGTGCCGGTTGCATAAAAATCGCCGTGACGGCGGATTGCGCGCAGCGCTTGGGCCAGCGCTGAGCTGGAGAATTGGCATTCGTCAGTCGTCATGGACCGCGATGATAACAGTGACTGGTCAAAGCCCGCCATTCGCGTACAATCGGGAATTTCGCTGGCCCGATATCCAACACCATGACATACATAGCACCGGATCTGATCAACTCTTCGCTGTCCCAAACGGTCATACGGGACGGCAAGCCGATCAAGGTGGAAATATACGGCGATGGGCACGGCGGCTGGTTGCTGGAAGCAGTCGACCAGTATGGAAACTCCACGGTTTGGGACGAATCCTTCGCTACCGAACAGGAAGCGCTGGATGAAGCGCTGCGCACCATCGACGATGAAGGGATCGATAGCTTGATCGGCCCACCAAATGCCGATGGCAAGGCCCCGCCGACCTACGCGGCAGGCGTCGAGGACGACTTCAGCCTGCTCGCCGACTTCCTCGACAATGCCAGCACGGTTGGCCCGGCGATGGATATGCAAACACTGGAAGGCTTCTTGACTGCGGTCGTCATCGGACCGCGCCTGCTGTTGCCATCGGAATGGTTGCCGTGGGTCTGGGACAGCATGTACGGCAAAGCGGACGCCCCATTTGACGGCCCGGAACAGACGAACAAGTTGTTGACGCAGTTGATGGAGAAATACAATCGCGTCGTCGAAGCTTTTGAAGCTGATGCATTCATACCTTCATTTGGGCATGACGTTCGGGATGGCGCGCAACGCTGGTGCCAAGGCTTCCTCATCGCCGCWGATCTCGATGGCCAGGCGTGGCGCATGCTGTTGCTTGCCCATCCTGCCTGGTTCGCGCCATTCATGCGATTGGGAACGCTGGACGGCGTCGACATAACCGAACGCGAAGGCGATGCACGGGTCTGGATCGACGCGATCGTTCCTTCGCTCATGGACATACGCGACCACTGGCGCCTGCATGGCGCCGATACCGGCCAATTCATGGGAACCACCTTGGTGCGTGCCGCGCCCAAGGTCGGCCGCAATGACCTGTGTCCGTGTGGCAGCGGGAAGAAGTACAAACGATGCTGCGGTGCGGGCACGACACCGTCCACGCAACCCTGAATTGGAGGCCGCGTTGGAGCATGCCACTTGCGAAGGTTGCGGCAACGCCGCCCCACATCATCACCTGATCCACGATGGATCCCACGACGGCGGCTATCGGCTGCTATGCACCGCCTGCTTCAATGCGAATGCTGCAGCCCGTGCCGGTCTCGCTCATTTCGAGCACGTGCAACTCGAGCCAGTCGCCCTCAGCGACAGCGAAGGCGCCGTGCATCAATTCCATTTCCGGGTTCGTTTTCTGGGAAACCTGTTGTCGGTCGACGCTTTCGAACTGGACGGCAGTGTGCCGGCCGGATACCRGTTCCAACAGTTGGGTGATCCCGGCGAGGAATTGCTTGTGATTGTGGGTCGCCTGATTCAGAAAATCCGCCGCACCCTCGCGGTCAAACACATCACCAATGGCAGATTGGGCCCGGCAATTATCGACAGGTGTGTCAGGGGCTACATCGAATACGACGATCAGGCGGATGGCCGGCTGCCCCTCGTTGTCGTGGATGGGCGCCCGATGGCATGGGACGAACTGGGAGCGATGCTGATCACCTTCGAAGGTTGGCAATTCAAATTGGAATTGTTTGACCGGAGCGAGGAGCCTTAATCAGCGATGCAACACATTTTTACACTAGACATTAATTGCATCAGCGGCATGTATTTGACGGAAGCGTACGAGTTCCGAATTCAGGTGCCCGCCACCTGGACACTGGCCGACCTGGCGAACTGCATACTTCTCACGATGGAATTCGATGGCGACCATCTCGCGCAATATTACTTGGCGGCGACTCCATCTGGCCGCAAAACATGGTTCGGCTCGGCCGTCGGGACTGAACGAAGCGATTTGAGTCTGAACAAGGTCTTTCCACTGCCGAAGCACAAGAAATTATTCTATTTATACGACTTCGGCGCTTCGTGGAAATTCCAGATAAGTAAGCAAGGCAAGGTCACCGCAGCAATCCCGGGTATCGAGTACCCCTGTCTGCTTGCCACGCATGGTACGAAACCATTGGAGTATGGGGATGACGGTGACTCCGATTGACGGTCGCGTACGCATTGGATCGGTAACGATATGAAGGTGGCAGCAAGGCATACGTTGAACGATATTTTTAGAGATACTAAATAGCCACAGCCCATTGTCGCAAAACAGCCACCGATTGCGTCAGGTCGGGACGGCTGACCAAGACATTGCGCGTCCACTCGTCATGGATCATGTCGCTCCAGCGCGCGCGGTAGATGAACCTGCAACCTAGCGATTATTCCAGCGACGTGCAGCGAAATCTGGATCAGATGGGGCTGCCGACGGCTCTCACGGCCAACGAGCGTGATATCGTGAATGACTATGAGCGACAGGACTTCGGCGCGAAGGAGTGTGCCATGCACTTTTCGAAGCAGCGAATATAAATTGCATGCTTATACGGGAATGCACCTGCATTT
>NZ_JBFUDR010000405.1:0-4509 GCF_056404615.1 Massilia sp. P2_C2
GCCGCCGCGCGCATGCGGCCCACGCCGCCGCCGCCGGCCCCGGGCGAGCCGCTGCCGAAAGGGCCGCTCGGCGCCAACCAGAACAACTTTCTGAAGGCGATGCGCACGGCCGTCAAGCAGATCGCGCCGGAGGTGCCGACGCCGGCCAGGACGGGCAAGCCGGCCGCGCCGATGCCGGCCCTGCACGACGAGGTCGAGATGAAGGACCACGTGTGGAACATGTTCGCCCAGCCGCGCAACCAGATGGAGTCGGCGGCGCGCGTGACCGCGCTGCTCGACCAGCTGATGCCCGCGCTGGCCGGACCGCCCGCGCCGCGCGCCGGCCATCTGCCGGCCGACCCGCCGACCACCACCTTCCCGTTCACCCAGCACCTGCTGGTGGGCGAGCACCTGGCGCAGGCGTGCGCGCGCGACCCGGAGCGGGCGACGGCGGCGCTGGCGACGCTGCGCTCGGGACCGCAGGTGGACGCCATGCTGCACGCGCTGAAGTCCGGCACGCTGGAAGGGGCGGGTGTGGATGCGCTGCGCACCGCCGCCGGCCTGGCGTCCACGCACGCCGGCTTCCAGGCGCTGCTCAAAATGATCCAGCCGCCGCCCGCGCCCGAGCACCATGCGGGCCTGCAGCGGCTGCTGACGGCCGCCGCCAAGGTCTCGCAAGAACTCAAGCTCGTGCACGGCGACCCGCTGGCGCAGGCGGGCATGCACGCCACGCTGAAGGTGGCGACGGGCGCGCCGGCCACGCTGGCCGAGACGGTGCTCGCCGTGGAGCTGCGCATGCACGCCGCGCCGGCGGTCGAAGGCGCGAGCCCGTACGCGGCGCTGCCGCCGGCCCACAAGGCGGCGGTGTTCGCGTGGAAGCAGGGCTTCCGCGAAAGCGGTCCGGGCACCGACCTGGCGAAGGCGCAAGGGCGCCTCGCCAAGTTCGGCAAGTACGTGGCGCGCGCGGCCAGGCACGAAAAGAACAGCGCGGTGAAACTCGACGTGCGCAACCCGTCCACGGCCGGGGCGTTCCTGAAGGCCAAGGCCAGGCTGACGATGACCAGCGTGCACAACGCGTTCGGCCGCAAGAAGTCGCCGCTCGATCCGCTGCGCTCGATGGGCGTCAACAATGCGGCCCAGGGCCACCCGGATGACAACATCACGGCGCTCGACAAGCACGTCGGCACCGCCATGGGCGCACTGAGCACCCACCTCGCGGCGCAGCTGCCGGCGCACGGTTCGGCCGAGCATGCCGAGCTGGCGCAAGCCCTCGCCACGCCCGGCACGCCGTTGCCGCCCGCGCTGGAGCGCAGCGCCCTGATGCGCCACGTAACCGCCACCGTGGAGCAGACGCGCCCGCTTGGCCACGTGCTCGACAAGCCCGCGCTGATGCAGGTGGCGCTGAACATCGCCCACGAGCACGGCGTGCCGGAAGGCGATGTGCAGGCGCTGGCCGCCAAGCTGACGCATTGGGAAGGCAAGAGCGTGACGCTGGCGAACGTGCGCGCCTGGGCAAAGGAGGGCGGCCTGCACGAGACCGAGCCCGCACCGGCCGGCGCGCCGACGGCGCACAAGGAAACCGGGTTCGGCGCCGCCATGCGCAAGGCCGCCACCATCGTCGACGCGTCCAGCAACCGGCCGGCCGACCTGACCGCGGACGGCGCGCATGCGTTCGTGCGCACCTACCTGCAGGAGCACCAGTGGGGCAATGCGGTCACGGCGTCCAACGGCGGCACCCTCGGCTTCAACGCGGGAGCGCTGTCGATCGCGCTGAAGAAGGCGTCCGAGCAGTTCACGGCGGCGATGTCCGGCGGCGCCGTGAAGGGGTCGGTGGCGCCGGTGGCCGACGTGCGTATCGCGCACGCCAGCACTGCCGTGCTCGGCTTCGGCACCAGCCACCATGGCGGCGAACTGTTCATCGGCACCCAGCGCCAGATCGCAGGCGGCCTCGGCGGCGGTATCGCGGCCTCGGTGCGCAAGGGCTTCTCGAAGTTCGGCCTGCAGGGTGGCGGCGGCGCCACCGTCACGCCGCTCGCGGGCGACAGGGCGCAAGTGCGCGGCGTGATGGTGCGCACGATGCGCGAGGAGAATCCGAACGGCGAAGCCTGGAACTCCGGCAAGGCGCGCGACGACCTGATCAAGTTTGTCGACACCATGTTCGCGCTCGCCAAGGGCCCGGACGGCGCCAGGCTGGATCCGGCGCGGACCTGGGAGCACCTCGCGAGCGAATTCCTCGAGAGCGAGACGCTGTCGGTCGGCTGGCACAACCAGTCCGCGAACAGCCTGCACCACACGGCCACCGCGTCGGCCAATGCGCGCGCCGTGGGCATCGCGTCGGACAAGCCGTTCGAGACCGCGGGCGTGGGGATCGCGGGCAGCGTCACCGCCGATCTCACGTCGAAGGGCACGAACCGGCGCACGGAAACCACGGGCACCCACCGCATGATCCGCAATAACGAGCTGTCGCGCTTCCAGGTGAACGCCACGGTGAGCGCGTCCACCATCTCGCCCACGATTCCCGTGGCCGGCAGCAGCGGCACGTTCGCGCAGGGCACCGAGCCGGACCCGACGTCCGAGACGTTGAACCGGCCCATCCCGCTGATCGGCAAGCAGCAGAACCACAGCCTGGTGGACAAGGGCATGAACGTGACGTTCCGCGCGCTCGTCGACAACGGCCGCCTGTCCGAAACCTATACGCTGCGCGACGTCGACATCCGCGACGCGGGCCAGTTCAAGGCGATGATGGCGGAGCCCGGCCGCAAGGCCCAGTTCGAGCAGGTGTTCACCGCCGTCCACGGACCGGAACACGGGCCGCAGGAACTGCAGAAATTCATGTCCCGCGTGGAGAACTGGGCTGGCGCCGGCCAGCGCTACATGATGCGTACGCGCCTGCGGGCCGACGTGCGCAAGGGGCTAGACGAGAGCGCCGCGCTGGCCGCGACCATCCACGCGCGCAATCCGAACGATCCGCGCCTCGCGCAGCTGTCGCAGCACATGATGGCGCGCCTGAGCGACGAGCACTCGTGGGTGCCGATGCAAATGCAGGCGATCGAGTCGCAGAGCGCGGCCGACGTGCGCGGCCTGAACTTCGGCCTCGTCGCCACGGCCAGCCGCACGGTGGCCACCGACCGCGAGCTGTACTCGACGGCGGCGGCGCCGGACATCGTGCGCGCGTGGGCCCGGCAGCCGGCGCCTCCCGCCGCATCCGATCACGAACCGGGGAGCGTGTGATGCGCCGCCTCGCGCTACTTTCCGTGTGCGTCGGGGCGTGGGCGCCCGCGCATGCCGACTGTTTCGACGAGGCCGCCGCGTACCAGCACGTCAATCCGGCGGTGCTGCGCGCCATTGCGTGGCAGGAGTCGCACGGCCGCGCGGCCGCGCAGCACCGCAACGCCAACGGCTCCGTCGACTATGGCCTCATGCAGATCAATTCGGTCCATCTCGGCGAGCTGCAGCGCTGGGGCATCGATCCGTCGCAGCTGATGCAGCCGTGCGTCGGCGTCTACGTCGCCGCCTGGCACCTGCGCAAGATGATGCTCAAGTACGGCAACACGTGGGACGCGGTCGGCGCCTATCACTCCGAGACGCCCGCGGAGCGCGCACGTTACCAGGCGTCGATCCGGCGCATCGTCGCCGCGCATGGCGGCTGAGTTGCTTCGCGCCGCTTCGCGCCGTAGCGCGCCGCTTCGTTCCGCGCGCCGCTGCGCCGCGCCGCGCCCGCTACGCTGGAACGGGCTCTTCGCGGCCCGGGCGGAATCCATTTTCAACCTCGCAGAAAGGCAATAAACATGAGCTTCAAGAGTTTCTTCAAACATCTCGGCCATGCGATCGAGCATGCGGCCAAGGACGTCGTGCACGGCGTCGAAAACATCGCCAAGGATGTCGTCCACGCCGGAGAGGCGGCCGCCCACGCGGTCGACGACGTCGCCCACGGCAGGTTCAAGGCGGCCCTCAACGACGCGGTGCGCTGCGCGCAGTGCGGCGTCAAGGCCTTCACCGAACTGCCCAAGACGGAAATCGACGCGATCTGCGACGCCACGTCGGATTTGCACCTGAACAAGTCGCTCGACAAGATGGCGCAGAAGGTCAAGGGCTTCCAGGACAAGGCGACCGAGTTCGAACGCAACGTCGGCAACAAGATCGTCCAGGACGTCGCCGACAGCGTCGAGGGCACGGTGAACGGCACCATCAACGCCGCCAAGGACATCGGCAGCGGCCATTTCGGCAAGGCCTGCGGCGACTTCATGGGCGCGGCCGGCAACGCCGTGCAGCTCGCCTGCGACCTGACGCCCGAGGGCCTCGCGGCGAACGCGGTGGTCGGCGCCATGCAGGCCGGCCATATCGGCAATTCGGCGGTGCAGGGMTTCGTGGGCGACGTCGTCGGCGGTCCCAAGGGCTTGCTCAAGCGGGCGGCGGAAAGCGGCGCGGGACTCGCGGCCGGCGCGGCCGCGAACGAAGTAGCCCAGAAGATCGGCTCGGTCCCGGGCGCGGGCGCGGGCGGCGATGCGCTGCTGGCGGCCGGCGCCGCGG
>NZ_JBFUDR010000406.1:0-4489 GCF_056404615.1 Massilia sp. P2_C2
GCAAACGTCCGCGTGGGCGGGGGCCGCCCACCCTACGGCCCGARGCAGAATGCCGGTTCAGATGCCGCCCCAACCGGCCGCCAGGATCGCCAGCGCGGCCAACCCCGCCGTCTCCGTGCGCAGCACGCGCGGCCCCATCGACAGCGCCAGCGCGCCGGCGGCCCGCGCCGCATCTTCTTCCTGCTCCGTGAAGCCGCCTTCCGGGCCGACGAGCAGGGTGACGTYCCGCGCCGGCGTCTGTCGTGTCCACGCGGCGAGCGATGCGTCCGCGCGCGGCGAGAGCAGGATGCGCGTGCCGGCGTCCGGCGTGGCGAGCCAGCGGTTGGCGTCCTGCACGGGCGCGACGTCGGCCAGCCGGTTGCGCCCGCACTGCTCCGACGCGCTGACGACGACGGACTGCCAGTGCGCCAGGCGCTTGTCGGCGCGCTCGCCGCTCAATCGCACCACGGAGCGCTGCGCCGCCAGTGGCTGGATCGCGGCCGCACCCAGTTCGACGGCCTTTTCGACGATCCAGTCCATCTTGCTGCCCTCCGGGAGACCCTGCGCCAGGGTCACGCGGAAGGGCAGTTCCACGTCGATGGCTTCATGCGCGAGGATTTCGGCGCTGGCGCGGCGCTTGCCGATCTCGACCAGGCGCGCGCGCACCTGGCCTCCGTCGCCGTTGAACAACACCAGTTCGTCGCCGCTCTGCTGGCGCACGACGTGCAGGTGGTGGGCGACGGCGTCCGGCAGGTCGACGATGCCGCCGGGGACGAGCGGCTGGGGGCAATGAAAACGTGGCATGGATGGCAAGGGGAACCGTAAAGTAGCCGGCATTTTAAAGCGAGCCTGTCATGCTCTGGTAAAATATCCGGTTAAGGCCCGCTGTACCGCCACCGCTTTCCAATCCTCAGACCTTCACATTCATGAAATCTCTGCAAACCACCACCCTGATGGCCAACGCAATTCGTGCGCTGGCGATGGACGCCGTCCAGAAGGCGAATTCCGGCCACCCCGGCATGCCCATGGGCATGGCCGAGATCGCCGTAGCGCTGTGGGATGGTCACTATCGCCACAATCCGGCCAATCCGGGCTGGATGAACCGCGACCGCTTCCTGCTGTCGAACGGTCACGGCTCGATGCTGCACTACGCGCTGCTGCACCTGTCGGGTTACGACCTGTCGATGGACGACATCCGCAACTTCCGCCAGATGCACAGCAAGACCCCGGGCCACCCGGAAGTTGGCATCACCCCGGGCGTGGAAACGACCACCGGCCCGCTGGGCCAGGGCATCGCCAACGCCGTCGGCATGGCGCTCGCGGAGTGGCTGCTTGCAAAGGAATTCAACCGTCCGGGCTTCGACATCGTTGACCACTATACGTACGCATTCGTCGGTGACGGCTGCCTGATGGAAGGCATCTCGCACGAAGTCGCGTCGCTGGCCGGCACGCTGCGCCTGAACAAGATGATCTGGCTGTACGACGACAATGGCATCTCGATCGACGGCAAGGTGGAAGGCTGGTTCACGGACGACACGCCGAAGCGCTTCGAAGCCTATGGCTGGAACGTGATCCCGGGCGTGGACGGCCACGACGTCGCCGCGGTCGACGCGGCCATCGCGAAGGCGAAGCAGTCGGACCGTCCGACGCTGATCTGCTGCAAGACCATCATCGGCAAAGGCTCGCCGAACCTGCAGGGCGGCGACAAGGTGCACGGCGCCGCGCTGGGCGAGAAGGAAGTCGCCGCGGTGCGCGAACACCTGATCTGGGACGCCATCCCGTTCGACATCCCGGCCAACATCTACGAAGCATGGGACCAGAAGCAGAAGGGCGCCGCCGTCGAAGGCGCATGGAACGAGCTGTTCGCCGGCTACCGCGCGCAATACCCGGAACTGGCCGCCGAATTCGAGCGCCGCATGAAGGGTGACCTGCCGGGCAAGTTCGAAGAGACGCTGGCTGCCGCCATCGCCGCGACCGTCGACAAGAAGGAAACCATCGCCACCCGCAAGGCGAGCCAGAACGCGATCCAGGCGCTGGCCCCGGTGCTGCCGGAATTCCTGGGCGGCTCGGCCGACCTGACCGGCTCGAACCTGACCAACTGGAAGGAATCGGTGGCCCTCCGTTCGGGCACCCCGGGCAACCATATCAACTACGGCGTCCGCGAATTCGGCATGTCGGCGATCATGAACGGCATCGCCCTGCACGGCGGTTTCATCCCGTTCGGCGCCACGTTCCTGACGTTCTCGGACTACAGCCGCAACGCGCTGCGCATGGCCGCGCTGATGAAGATCCGTTCGCTGTTCGTGTTCACGCACGACTCGATCGGCCTGGGCGAAGACGGCCCGACGCACCAGTCGGTGGAACACGTCTCGTCGCTGCGCCTGATCCCGAACCTGGACAACTGGCGTCCGTGCGACACGACGGAATCGACCGTCGCCTGGGGCGAAGCCGTCAGGCGCAAGGACGGTCCGTCCACGCTGATCTTCTCGCGCCAGAACCTGCCGTTCATGGAACGCGACGCGGCGACCGTCGCCAATATCGCGAAGGGCGGCTACGTGCTGCGTGACGCGCAAAACCCGGCCGCCGTGCTGATCGCGACGGGTTCGGAAGTGGAACTGGCGGTGAAAGCCGCCGAAACCCTGGCTGGCCAGGGACTCCAGGTGCGTGTGGTGTCGATGCCGTCGACCGACGTGTTCGAGCGCCAGGACGCGGCCTACAAGGCTGCCGTGCTGGGCCGCGGCATCCCGCGCGTGGCCATCGAGGCCGGTGTGACGGACTTCTGGTACAAGTACGTCGGCCTGGAAGGTGCCGTGGTGGGCATCGACACCTTCGGCGAATCGGCTCCGGCCCCGGTGCTGTTCAAGCACTTCGGCTTCACGGTCGAGAACGTGATCGCCAAGGTCAAATCGGTGCTCGCCGCCTGATGGATTGCGCCCGCTGCCGGGACACGGAGACTGTCCTTGCGGCGGGTTTCACGCTATGCTTCGGTGTTAGCATTTTTTTAATCAGGAGTGAATAAATGACGATCAAAGTAGCAATCAACGGTTATGGCCGTATCGGCCGCAACGTGCTGCGCGCTTTCTACGAAGGCGGCAAGAAGCAGGACATCCAGATCGTGGCGCTGAACGACCTCGGTAATGCCGAACACAACGCCCATCTGACCCGTTACGACACCACGCACGGCAAGTTCCCGGGCACCGTCGAAGTCGATGGCGACTCCATGATCGTCAACGGCGACCGCATCCGCGTGTACGCGCAGCGCAACCCGGCCGAACTGCCGTGGGGCGAACTGGGCGTGGACGTCGTGCTGGAATGCACCGGCTTCTTCACCACCAAGGAAAAGGCTTCGGCCCACCTGAAGGGCGGCGCCAAGAAAGTCATCATCTCGGCGCCGGGCGGCAAGGACGTCGACGCCACCATCGTGTTCGGCGTCAACCAGGACGTGCTGAAGTCGACCGACACCGTGATCTCGAACGCCTCGTGCACCACCAACTGCCTGGCCCCGCTGGTCAAGCCGCTGAACGATGCCATCGGCCTGGAAAACGGCCTGATGACCACCGTGCACGCCTACACCAACGACCAGGTGCTGACCGACGTGATGCACGAAGACCTGCGCCGTGCCCGCTCGGCCACGCAGTCGATGATCCCGACCAAGACCGGCGCCGCAGCCGCCGTCGGCCTCGTGCTGCCGGAACTGAACGGCAAGCTGGACGGCTACGCGATCCGCGTGCCGACCATCAACGTGTCGATCGTCGACCTGTCGTTCATCGCCAAGCGCGACACGACCGTGGATGAAGTCAATGCCCTGTTGAAAGCCGCGGCCGACAGCGGTCCGCTGAAAGGCATCCTGACCTACAACACGGCGCCGCTGGTCTCCGTGGACTACAACCACAACCCGGCCTCGTCGAACTTCGACGCCACCCTGACCAAGGTGTCGGGCCGCCTGGTGAAAGTGTCGTCCTGGTACGACAACGAGTGGGGCTTCAGCAACCGCATGCTGGACACCACCGTTGCGCTGATGAACGCCAAGTAATCGGCAACGCGACGGTGGGTGCCCTGCGCCTGCCGTCGCTTTTTTGTGACTTCCGTTGTTTTTAATATATACAAAACTGTTTGTCTGGCAATAGACTGCTTGAAAGCAGCGGGCAAGCCGGCACCCTGGACGTGAGGAAGAGAGACATGCGAACGGCCTATAAACGCATCGTGATCGTCGGTGGCGGGACTGCTGGCTGGATGACCGCAACGGCGGTGAAAGCTGCACTGCCTGGCAGCACGGTGGAACTGGTTGAGTCGGACGACATCGGCATCGTCGGCGTCGGAGAGGMGACCTTGCCGTCGATCCGCGATTATCTCGCGCAGGTCGGCATCGACGAGATCGAATTCCTGCGCGCCACCAATGGCACGTTCAAGCTAGGCGCCCAGTTCCGCGATTGGCGCGCCAAGGGCCAGGATTATTACCATACGTTCGGTAATTTTGCCGAACTGACCGGTCCCACCTGCCTGTGGGGCC
>NZ_JBFUDR010000407.1:0-4442 GCF_056404615.1 Massilia sp. P2_C2
GACATGGAGCGCGAAGACTACGCAGACCCGCAGACGAAGGCGCAGAGCAAGCAGCTGATGCGCTTCCTGCTGGCCTACCACCTGGGCGGCGCGCCGCTGAACACGCGCCAGATATTGATCGACCTGATGCAGCTTTAAAAGAGCAGAATACGAGAATACGACCATGAGCTTCCTGCAACCCGCCGGCCAGGTGATCGACCTGGGCGTGAACATCGACCACATCGCCACCGTCCGCAACGCGCGCGGGACCGTCTATCCCGACCCGCTGCGCGCCGCGCTGCTGGCCGAGCAGGCGGGCGCCGACCTGATCACCCTGCACCTGCGCGAAGACCGCCGCCACATCAAGGACGCCGACGTCCTCGCCATCCGACCGCAACTGGCGACCCGCATGAACCTGGAGGCGGCCGTCACGCAGGAGATGATCGACTTCGCGTGCAAGGTCAAACCGCAGGACGTGTGCCTCGTGCCCGAGCGGCGCGAGGAAGTGACCACCGAGGGCGGGCTGGACGTGATCCGCTACCAGAAGGAAGTGGAAGCCGCGATCCGCCAACTGAAGGGCGAGGGCATCCGCGTCTCGCTGTTCATCGACGCGGACGAGCAGCAGATCGCCGCCGCGGCAGCCGTGGGCGCGCCCGTCATCGAACTGCACACGGGACGCTACGCCGAGGCCGGGAGCCCGGATGAACTGGCGCACGAACTGGAACGCATCAAGCAGGGCGTGCGCGCCGGCGTGCAGCACGGCCTGCGCGTGAATGCGGGCCACGGCCTGCACTACACGAACGTGCAGCCGATCGCGGCGATCCCCGGGATTCACGAACTGAACATCGGCCACGCGATCGTCGCCCACGCGCTGTTCGCGGGCTTTGAAAATGCCGTGCGCGAGATGAAAGCGATCATGGTCGCCGCGCGCCTGGGCGTGTCGTACGCCTCTCGTGGAGCGGGGCAGTGATGATCTACGGGATCGGCACGGACATCGTCCAGATCTCGCGCGTCGAGGCTGCCCTCAAGCGCAGCGGCGAACGCTTCGCCGAAAAGATCCTCGGTCCCGAGGAACTCGTCAAATACCATGCCCGCCGCGCCAAGAACGATGTGCGCGGGCTGCGCTTCCTGGCCACGCGGTTCTCGGCCAAGGAGGCGTTCTCGAAAGCGATCGGCGTGGGCATGCGCATGCCCATGACCTGGCGCTCGGCCCAGATGCTCAACGCCCCGAGCGGCAAGCCGATGATCGTATGCAGCGGGGCGCTCGATGAATTCATGCGGACGCACCGGCTTACGGCCCAGGTGACGATCAGCGACGAAGCCGACTACGGCGTCGCGTTCGTCATCGTCACCCAGGCACCCGAAGGAGTGGCCGCACCCTGAGCAGGTGCAGCGGAAGTGAAAGACGAAGTCGTAGTACCCGCCAGGACCGGAACGACGCGGCCTATCGCGGCCCGGCGCAAGCCGCAACCGGTCCCGGTAAAAGCGCCCCGGGCCCGCCCGGACGCCTGGCAAGCCATGAAAGAGGAATTGATCGCGACGATGACGAAGGATGCGGAATCTCCCGTGCGCCCCAGCGAGGAGGCGCGCGAACAAGTCCTGGCGACGGTGGCCAGGCTGCCGGACCTGCCGGGCGTGTATCGCTATTTCGACGCGGAAGACAGGGTCCTCTACGTCGGCAAGGCGCGCAACCTCAAGAAGCGCGTGTCGAGCTACTTCCAGAAGACGCAGTCCAGCCCCCGCATCGCGATGATGGTGTCGCAGATCGCGCGCCTGGAAACGACGGTGACGCACAGCGAGGCCGAGGCGCTGATCCTGGAAAACAACCTGATCAAGACCCTCAAGCCGCGCTACAACATCCTGTTCCGCGACGATAAATCGTACCCGTACCTGAAGCTGACGGGTGGCGACTATCCCCGGATGGCCTATTATCGCGGCGCGCTGGATAAGAAGAGCCAGTACTTCGGACCTTTCCCCAGCGCGTGGGCCGTGAAGGAATCGATGCAGCTGCTGCAGAAGGTGTTCATGCTGCGCACGTGCGAGGACAGCGTCTTCGCCAACCGCACGCGCCCCTGTCTGCTGCACCAGATCGGCCGCTGCAGCGGGCCGTGCGTCGACCTGATCTCGGCGGAAGACTATCAACGCGACGTCGACAACGCGGCAAAATTCCTGCGCGGCCGCCAGACCGAGGTGCTGGAAGAGCTGGAAAAGAAGATGCTCGCCTATGCCGAGGACTTGAAGTTCGAGCAGGCGGCGAGCGTGCGCAACCAGATCCAGGCCCTGTCGCGCGTGCTGCACCAGCAGAGCATGGAGACGTCGGGCGACGCCGACGTCGACATCATCGCCGTCGTCGTGCAGGGCGGGCGCGCCTGCGTCAACCTGGCGATGGTACGCGGCGGGCGCCACCTGGGCGACCGCGCCTACTTCCCGACGCAGGTAGGCGAGGCGATGGACGAGTGTCCGATCGAAGTCGAGGTGTTGGCCGCGTTCATGGCGCAGCACTACGGCGACAAGTTCGTGCCTGGGACGTTTATCCTGAACATCGAATTCGACCAGCCCGAACTGATCATGGCGCTGCAGGAGCAGTGCGGCCACCGCATCAACCTCGTGTTCCAGCCGCAGGGCCAGCGCCGCCAGTGGCTGGAGCTGGCGCAGAAGGGCGCGGAGATCTCGCTGGCCCGGCTGCTGTCGGAGCAGGGTTCGCAGCAGTCGCGTACGCGCGCGCTGGCCGACGTGCTGGGCGTCGACAACGATGATCTGGAATCCCTGCGCATCGAATGCTTCGACATCAGCCATACGGCAGGCGAGGCCACGCAGGCGTCGTGCGTCGTGTTCCACCATCACCAGATGCAGAACGGCGAATACCGCAGATACAACATCACGGGCATCACGCCAGGCGACGATTATGCCGCCATGCGCCAGGTCCTGACGCGGCGCTACGAAAAGGTGGCGAACGGCGAGGGCGTGATGCCGGACATCGCGCTGATCGATGGCGGGAAGGGCCAGGTCGAGATGGCGCGCCAGGTGTTCACCGAACTGGGCCTGGACGTCGGTTCCATCGTCGGCGTGGCGAAGGGGGAAGGGCGCCGCGTGGGCCTCGAGACGCTGATCTTCGCCGACGGCCGCAGCCCGCAGGAACTGGGCAAGGAATCGGCCGCGCTGATGCTCGTGGCGATGATCCGCGACGAGGCACACCGCTTCGCCATCACGGGCATGCGCGCCAAACGCGCCAAAACGCGCCAGGCGTCGCGGCTGGAAGAGATCGAAGGGATCGGCGCCAAGCGCCGCCAGAAGCTGCTGGCGCGCTTTGGCGGCCTGCGCGGCGTGATCGATGCGAGCGTCGAGGACCTGATGTCGGTGGAAGGCATTTCGAGCACGCTGGCCGAAGAGATCTACCGGCAGCTGCACTGAAGCCGGTTGATCCGGGCGCGCGACGAGCCTAACTGGTTTAAACGGCAAGAGCCATGTAGACTAGCGCGCACGAAACTCAACAAGCCGGGCCTTGATCAGCCGCACCCCATKCCTTTCAATATTCCGATTCTCCTGACCTGGTTACGCGTCGCACTCATCCCGCTGGTCGTTGGCGTCTACTACCTTCCCGAACACTGGCTGCCGGTGGCCGAACGCAACCTGGCCGCCACGCTCGTCTTCATCGTGGCCGCGATCACCGACTGGTTCGACGGCTACCTGGCGCGGCGCTGGAACGAGACATCGGCCTTCGGCGCCTTCCTCGACCCCGTCGCGGACAAGCTGATGGTGGCGGGCGCGCTGCTCGTGCTCGTGCAGCTGGACCGTGTGAACGCCGTCATCGCCTTCATCATCATCGGCCGCGAGATCACGATCTCGGCGCTGCGCGAATGGATGGCCGAGATCGGCGCCCGCAAGTCCGTGGCCGTCAGCTCGCTCGGCAAGATCAAGACGGCTGCGCAAATGGTCGCCATTCCCATGCTGCTGTTCCACGATCCGCTGTTCGACGGCGTGCTCGACATCCACCGCTGCGGCGAACTGCTGCTGTGGATCGCGGGCGTGCTGACGGTCTGGTCGATGTTCTATTACCTGCGTCGCGCCTGGCCGCTGATCAAGGAAAAGTCGGGCACGGTATAGGTTTCTACGAGGTCATCCTTGACACATAGCTCAGCATCTCTATAATGCCTGCCTGTTGCGAGACATTGCAGCAAACGAAACGAAGCGGGAGTAGCTCAGTTGGTAGAGCGCAACCTTGCCAAGGTTGAGGTCGAGAGTTCGAGACTCTTCTCCCGCTCCAGAGTTTGCCGGTCGACGCAGCAAAAAGGTTGTCTTGGAAAGCAGTAAAAAATCTGAGATAATCGCAAGTTCCAGCGACGCGGGAGTAGCTCAGTTGGTAGAGCGCAACCTTGCCAAGGTTGAGGTCGAGAGTTCGAGACTCTTCTCCCGCTCCAGTCATCGTCAGATGAGGCTGGGGCAGCAGTAACACAGCACAGTAA
>NZ_JBFUDR010000408.1:0-4397 GCF_056404615.1 Massilia sp. P2_C2
GGCGTGGGTGGACGGGCGACGTGATGGTGGGCACGGGGTGCCCACCCTACGGCAATGCGGAATATCGTAGGGTGGGCACCCCGTGCCCACGCGGACATAATATCAGCGGAGTTCGAGTTCGAGCGCCGGCTTTTCGCCGTAATCCTCGTACCGCTCGTTGATGCCGATGATGCAGAACGCCATCTCTTCCAGCACATCCGGCGCCCGTTCGCGCATGGCCTCGGCGTGCGTCACGACGATGTGCAGCACCTCATCCTCCTTCAGGCGGATGCTGCTCATGCCATCTTCATCGCGCAGATAGCTCAGGCAATCGACCCAGGAATCCATGGTGTGCGGATACGAATCGGGAAAGCCGAACGCACGCTGGCTCTCGACATGAAAGCTTTCGGCGTCCGTGATCGCGGCGCCGTTCAGTTCGACGGTAGCCATGGGAGTCTCCTAAAAATACCCGCTTCACGGCCAGTATGCCAGCAGATCGCCGGCAAAGCCGTCCAGTTCGGCGGGTGTGCGGAATCAGCCCTTGAGGCCCAGGCTTGTGAGCCCCAATACGTCCTGCATGTCGTACAGGCCGGTCGGCTTGTCGGCCAGGAAACGCGCGGCGCGCAGCGAACCCTGGGCGTAGCTGACGCGGCTGCTCGACTTGTGGCTGATCTCGATGCGCTCGCCGATGCCGGCGAACAGCACGGTGTGGTCGCCCACGATGTCGCCGCCGCGCACGGTGGCGAAGCCGATCGTCGAGGGGTCGCGCTCGCCCGTCACGCCTTCGCGGCCGTAGACGGCGCAGTCCTTCAGGTCGCGGCCGAGGGCGTCGGCGATCACCTCACCCATCTTCAGCGCCGTGCCGGACGGGGCGTCGACCTTGTGGCGGTGGTGGGCTTCGATGATCTCGATGTCATAGCCCTCAGAGAAATTCTTGGCCGCCATTTCCAGCAGCTTCATCGTGACGTTCACGCCGATGCTCATGTTCGGGGCGAACACGATGGCGGTCTTGTCGGCGGCGGCGCGGATGGCGGCCTTGCCGGCGTCATCGAAACCGGTGGTGCCGATGATCATCTTGATGCCGTGGGCCGCGCAGTATTCCAGATGGTTCAGCGTGCCTTCCGGACGCGTGAAGTCGATCAGGTAATCGGCGTCCGCCAGGCCCTTGTCGAGGTCGGACTGGATCACGACGCCGGTCAGCTGGCCGGAAAACGCGCCGGCATCGGAACCGATGAACGGATTGCCTTCGCGGTCGAGGGCGCCGGCGAGCCGGGCGTCCGGTGCGGCGGCGATGGCTTCGATCAGCATGCGGCCCATGCGGCCGCTGGCGCCGGCAACGGCGATTTTCAGTTGAGTCATTGTTGTCCTCCGCCCTTGGCGGCTTCGTCACGTTTGCGTTTCAGTTCGTCCAGCGATTCCTCTTCGGACTTCGTTTCGTATTTCGAGATACCGATCAGGCGATTGATGTACTCGCGTTCCGTCGGCAGGTTGCCACCGTCGAAGTGGTCGACCTTATCATCCTTGAAATACACCGTGACGCGGCTGGTGGTCAGTTCGCCGTTGCCGCGCGCGAGGTAGAACGGATAGTCCCAGCGGTCGGCGTGGAAGGCATCCATCAGCAGCGGGGTGCCGAGGATAAATTTAACCTGGTCGCGGGTCTGGCCGACCTTCAGCTGGTTCAACATTTCCTGCGAGACGAAGTTGCCCTGCTGGATGTCCGGACGGTAGGGCGAGAAGATCCAGAGGAATTTCTGCAGCTTGGTGACGGTCGTGGTCTGCGCGCCGGAATTCGCGATTGCCGCGGACTTGCTGGCATCGGCGGCGACCGCGGCCGGGGCGGTGCTCACCGGTTCCGCCGGCTTGGTCTGGTTGCGCCAGGACGCACAGCCGGAGACCGCCAGCGTCATGCAGGCGAGCCCGGCCACGAGCGCTGCCCGCGCGTGGGAACGATGTAAAACGGCTTTAATGCGCATATCTGACCTTAAAAATCAATCGCCGGAAGTCCGTCAACCGTCGCGAGCGGCAGCGGTTACGGCCGAGAAGCGCAGCTGTACAAGACGTACAGCGAGCATCGCAGGCTGGAACCGCAACGCGCAGCAGGTTGGCGGGCTTACGAGTGAGCGGGAGCTTGTAAAACGCTATATCATAAAGCACTCCGCCCATATCCGAGTAACAAAACATGAGTAACAATCCTACCGACCTGAAGGCCAGCGGCCTGAAAGCGACCTTGCCGCGCCTGAAAATCCTGGAAATTTTCCAGAACAGCGCGGTGCGGCACCTGACGGCGGAAGACGTGTACAAGACCCTGCTGAACGAGAACATGGACGTGGGTCTGGCTACCGTCTACCGGGTGCTGACCCAGTTCGAGCAGGCTGGCCTGTTGAACCGCAATCATTTTGAAACCGGCAAGGCAATCTACGAGCTGAACGCCGGCTCGCACCACGACCACCTCGTCTGTCTTGACTGCGGCCACGTGGAAGAGTTCTACGACGACGAGATCGAAAGCCGCCAGCAGAAGATCGCCAGCGAACGCGGCTTCAAGATCGCCGAGCACGCCCTCGCCATCTACGGTCATTGCCAGAAGACGGATTGCCCGCACCGGCATTGATCCGCATCCGCTATCGTCAGGGTTGGCTCAGTGCGCTCGACAGCAGCTTGGCCGTGATGTCGACGATCGGGATCACCCGCTCGTAGGCCATGCGCGTGGGGCCGATGACGCCGAGGGTACCGACGATCTTGCCGTTCACTTCGTACGGCGCGGTGACGACGCTCATCTCGTCCATCGGCACGAGCTTCGATTCGCCGCCGATGAAGATCTGCACGCCGCCGGCCCGGCTCGACACGTCCAGCAGCTGCATCAGGCCCGTCTTCTGCTCGAACATCTCGAACAGCTGGCGCAGCGAACTCATGTTGGAAGACAGGTCGGCCACGGACAGCAGGTTGCGCTCGCCGGCAATGACCATGTCGTCCGTCTCGGCCAGCGCCTCGCTGCCGGCCTCGACCGCCGCCTGCATCAGGCGGCCCATGTCGTCGCGCAGCTGGCGCAGTTCTCCCGTCAGGCGCGTGCGCACCTCGTCGAACGACAGGCCGGCGAAATGCTGGTTCAGGTAATTCGCCGACTGGATCAGCTGCGTCGGCGAATAATCGACGTCGGTCAGCAGCAGCCGGTTCTGCACGTCGCCGCGCGGATCGACGATCACGAGCAGGATGCGCTTTTCCGACAGGCGCAGGAATTCGATCTGCTGGAACGCCGATTCACGCCGCGGGCTCTGGACGACGCCGGCAAACTGCGACAGCGACGACAGCACCTGGGCCGCGTTGGCGATCACTTTCTGCGGCTGGTGCGCGGGCAGGCGCATGCCGGCCTCGACGGCGTTCTCGTCGATCTGCTGCACGGTCAGCAAGGTGTCGACGAACAGGCGGTAGCCGCGCGGCGTGGGAATCCGGCCGGCCGACGTGTGCGGGCTGGCGACATAGCCCATTTCCTCGAGATCGGCCATGATGTTGCGGATCGTGGCCGGCGAGAGGTCGAGGCCGGAGATCTTCGACAGCGCGCGCGAACCGACCGGCTGGCCGTCGGCGATGTAGCGCTCGACCAAGGCCTTCAGCAGGGTTTGTGCACGATTATCGAGTTGCATGGCTAAAAACGGGTTTCATTTCTGTCATTATGCACGTTCGATCGCCGCTTGTGCGTCATGCCCGCATCTCGTCGTGCTCGCGCTTGAGCCAGTCGAGCAGTTCGTCGAAGTCGCGTACGATCGCATCCGGCACCACCTCGTGCTCCAGGTGCTTCGTGGAACCCGTGCGGTTCATCCACACGGCGCGCAGGCCCGCGCGCTGGGCGCCCCGCACGTCGAGCAGCACGTCGTCGCCGACATAGACCGCATCCTCGGGCGCCACGCCCAGTTCTCTGCAGGCGGCCAGGAAGATCGCCGCCTCGGGCTTGGCCACGCCGAACTGGGGCGCAGCCACCGACACCTTGAAATGGTGCGCCAGGCCGATCGTGCGCAGGTCGGCATTGCCGTTCGAAATCGAACCGACCAGCACCCGGTTCTTCAGGCGCAGCAGGCCCGGCAGCACATCGTCGTACGGGACCACGGCGTTACGCGCGGCAAAGAACTGCGCCATCGCATGCTCGACCTTGGCGGCATTCTCGCCCGCTTCCTGGAACGCGGCCAGCAGGCCGGCCTGGCGCAGCTTGCCCAGGTCGAGGTGAAATTCGGGCTTGCGCGCCAGCAGTTCCAGGCGCGCCTGGCGCAGGGTGTCGATGGTGAAGCGCTCGGCCACGCGCGGCGCGTGCTCGCGCAACCACGCGAACAGCGACTCTTCGGCCTGCRGGATCACGGGAGCGATGGGCCACAGCGTATCGTCGAGGTCGAACAGGATGGCCTTCGGCCAGGCACGGCGCGTGTTCATGA
>NZ_JBFUDR010000409.1:0-4392 GCF_056404615.1 Massilia sp. P2_C2
CACCATAAGCGGCCGCGACGTTCGCCACCATAAGCGGCCGCGACGTTCGCCACCGACTGGCCTTCGCGCACCGCTTTGATCGCCTGCTGGCGCATCACCTGAAGCGAGTGGTGATCCAGTTTTCGCCCGTCAGAAGTTCGTTTGCATTTCATGCAAGCATTATATTACGAACTAACATTACTTTCTAGAAGGTTAGTAATCGCTCATTTTTATCGAACAATTATTTAATTTTCAGCTGAACCCGGACAGGTTACTGAAATTCGAGGAGCCCTCGAAACTAACTCGGCGAGATCACATAAACCTTACAATAAGTTCCTGAAGAGCCAGCCCACTTTTGCTCCGGCAGTCCAACAACACGAACCGAATTCTGGGACAAGTATGCCCCGAGTATGATTGCAAAGTTCGCACTAAATCCGGGATCGGATTTTGTAATCCAATAACCAGACGGACAATTAGTCGTTGGGTTGGCGACACTAAAAGCGACATCCCCACTTCCGAACTGATTGTATGAAAGAACTTCAGTGATTTTCGTTGACACGGACCAACCATCGATTGCGTATGCCGCACATGAAATTGTGCCGACAAGCAAGGTCACCAATATTTTAAATTTTCGCTTGATCTTGTTACACGAGAAAATCATCGAAAAATCAGAGTGCTTCATAGTTTTCATAGAGGTCGGGTAAAACGCATTTTATTGATAACCAGTTCAAAACCGGCTCGAACTCAAGACCAGATGTCATTCAGTATAGAAAATCAGAAAACCACATCATCGATGTCTTCTCCATCAGACCAGCGCGTACAAGTATTCGAGCCCACTAACGTAATTTCTTGCCCGCTCGCTTTCGCCGCCAGCAACTGGGCTAGTTGCTGTTTCCCACTAGTGGAATTCTCATTTTTAATCATCCAGTAATTTATCGTTGCGCAGGCTGGTCGATTCGACAACGCCCCATCAAGTATTACGTAAACCAAACCGTCGCTTGCCCGCACATGTATATGCACCACATGTCCGGTTTGGGTTCCTGCCAAAACAGAACCAGACGCACCGAAAAACGCCACAATGAATAGAAAACGGAGCAGTAATTTTTTCATAAACGTCACCAAATTCAATGAACTCAATCGCCCTCACGCAACCCATAAATGATTACAGGCAACCATCGATGGCATCGTAATAGATATAAACGGGAACCTTGGCAGTCTGGTGGCCATCATGGTCACATAAAAACGGTTACGATCCGCAGTCGTCACGATTGAAGGAAGTCTTATTTTTCCTATCGCGCATTCAAAAGCGTGAATCAGTCGACATCAGAGAATGGCCTGGACAAAGGTATCACCGCCATCCAAAGACACTAAGGTGCCACTGCGAAACCTTCAATTTTATCTTAAAAATACGTCAAAAATCTATCCAATCCCAACAAGATCGTAACATCCAGACGCCAATCTATTAACGAAAAATAATTCCGCCACACAGACCAACTATTACTCAAATAAGTTCACTAATTCCCGTTACACCTGAATTATTTCGCCACCATTTCGAAAACATAAAAGCAACGAATCGCCGCGGATTGAGAGGGCTGAGAGGACTTATGCGAATCAGTAGGCCCTGTCGCCATAACGACGGACGGCCGATACGTGGAACGACCCATCGCATTCAGGTCACGAATGGATGGCGGAACGCGTCCCGGCGCAGCCAGCCCCTATACTTGCGCCGACCGCAACACAAAGGATCCGCCCATGACCACCCCCATGCACAAGATCGCCCTGGCCCTGTTCGTGCTCGCCCTGCTGCACACGCTGGCCACCCGCCTGTTCGAAGGCCTCGCGCACGACTACCCGCGCCACGCCGGCCTGTTCCACCTGCTCGGCGAAGTCGAGGTGGTATTCGGCTTCTGGGCCTTCGTGCTGATCGTGGCAATGGCCTTCGTCGAGGGCAGCACCGCCGCCATCGGTTATGCCGAGTCGCGCCAGTACACGGAGCCCCTGTTCGTGTTCGTCGTGATGGTGGTGGCCGCGTCACGTCCCGTGCTGGAGGCGGCGCGCGCGCTCGTGCGCCTGCTCGCGCGCCTGCTGCCGCTGCGCGCGGAAGTCGCGCAGACCTGGCTCGGCCTCGCGTTCGTGCCGCTGGCCGGCTCGCTGGTCACGGAACCGGCCGCGATGACGATCGCCGCGCTGATGCTGGCGCCGTCCGTGTTCCGCCAGGGGATGCCGGAATGGCTGAAATACGGGGCGCTCGGCGTCCTGTTCGTCAACGTGTCGATCGGCGGCACGCTGACGGCCTATGCCGCACCGCCCGTGCTGATGGTCGCCGGCGCGTGGGACTGGGACAGCGTCCACATGCTCACGCACTTCGGCTGGCGCGCCGCCATCGCCGTACTGGTCAACGCGAGTGTCATGACCGTGCTGCTGCGCCCTCACCTGCGCCCGTTCGACGTATCCATCGAGGGCGAGGCGCCCGTGCGCATGCCGGTCCTCGTCACCTTGACCCACCTGGGCGTGCTGGTGGCGATCGTGCTGCTGGCCCACCATCCCGTGCTGTTCCTCGGCGTCTTCCTGCTGTTCCTCGGCATCACCCAGGCTTATCCGCGCTACCAGGATCCGCTGATCCTGAAGGAAGGCCTGCTCGTCGGCTTCTTCCTCGCGGGCCTCGTCGTGCTGGGCGGGATGCAGCAATGGTGGCTGCAGCCGATCGTCGCGCGGCTCGAGCCGACCGCCCTGTTCTTCGGCGCGCTGGGCCTGACGGCGATCACGGACAATGCCGCGCTGACCTATCTCGGCTCGTTGATCGCCGGGCTGTCCGGGCGGGCGCAATACATGCTGGTGGCGGGTGCCGTGGCCGGTGGCGGCCTGACCGTCATCGCCAACGCGCCGAACCCGGCCGGCGTCGCCCTGCTGCGGCGCGGCTTCAACGACGAGTCGATCGGGGCCGTGGGCCTGTTGCTGGGAGCCTCCGCACCCACTTGTGCGGCGGCGATCCTGTTTTTGTTCTAGACTCAATAGTTGCGTATTTACAACGAATAATCGGTAAAACCGGCACCCATCTGGTGCAAATCCCGAGTCCTGCACCAAGCCTGCGCAAATGTTGCAATGCGGAAAATTTATTTCTTTTTCCGCTGAAATATCCATGTTTTACTTCCCGATTACGTCCATTCAGCAAATGATCATTCGGGGAGGAAGCCTTGAAGAAAACATCCGCATTGACACGTCGTTTCGGCTTTTTGCTGTCCACGTTTTTCATCGGTTTTGCCATCTTCGGCGCCGTGGCGTTCAACACGCTGCAGTCCCTCAAGGTCGGCGGCCCCTTGTACGATCACATCGTCCAGAACAAGGACCTGGTGGCCGACGTGCTGCCGCCGCCCGAATACATCATCGAGTCCTACCTGGTCACGCTGCAGCTGGCGCAGGCCGGACCGGACCAGCGCACCACCCTGGTCGAACGCCTGAAAGCCTTGCGTGACGACTACGAGACACGCCACCGCTACTGGAAGGCGGCCGGACTCGATCCCGAGCTGAGCGACTTCATGCTGGGGCAGGCGTATGTGCCGGCGCAGGCTTTTTACGATCTCGCATTCAAGAAGCTGGTGCCGGCGCTGGCGGACGGCGACCAGGCACAGGTGGCGGCCATCATGCGCGACCTGAACGGTCTCTACGACCAGCATCGCAAGGCCATCGACCAGGTCGTGAAGCTGGCGACGGCGCGCAGCGATGCCGACGAGAAGGCGGCCGCGAGCCGCATCGACCACGCGCAGCTGGCGATGCTGGCCGTGCTGGCGGTCTCGCTCGGCACCAGCCTGGCCGTGGCCTGGTTCATCCTGAAGACCGTGCGGCGGCGCCTCGGCGGCGATCCCGATTACGCGGCCGACATCTGCCGGCAGGTGGCTGCGGGACGCCTCGACATCGAGGTCGAGGTGGAGGAAGGCGACAAGGCCGGCGACAGCCTGCTGGCCTCGATCCGCACGATGCGCCGCACGCTGGCCGGCATGGTGGGCAGCATCAAGGATGCGGCGGACAACCTGTCGGCCGGTACGGCCCAGATCTCGGTGGGCAATCGCGACCTGGCCGAGCGCACCGAGCGCCAGACCTCCTCGCTGGAGCAGGCGAGCCGGGTGGTGGCCGCGCTGACGACCACCGTGCAATCCAACGCCGCGGCGGCCGAGGAAGCCAACCAGCTGGCGCTGCGCGCGTCGACCGTCGCCGCGAGCGGCGGTACCGCGGTCGGCGATGTGGTGCGCACGATGGAGCTCATTCACTCCTCGTCCTCGCGCATCGTGGACATCATCGGCGTCATCGACGGTATCGCATTCCAGACCAACATCCTCGCGCTCAACGCGGCCGTCGAGGCGGCGCGCGCGGGCGAACAGGGCCGCGGCTTCGCCGTCGTCGCCGCCGAGGTGCGCA
>NZ_JBFUDR010000410.1:0-4349 GCF_056404615.1 Massilia sp. P2_C2
ACTTCCAGCACCTGGCCGCCGTCTACGACAAGGCCCATCCGCGCGCCAAACGCAAGTAGGCGCGCACTGGTAAGCAGGCACGGCACGCCGGGTGGTGACGATTCGCAAATTCCGGCATAATCTTCCGATTCTCCGCGGCCGGAACGGCGCACACCATTGGACAGCGACACATGGAATTGATTCCCAGCACCATCCTGACCGGTTTCCTCGGCGCCGGCAAAACCACGTTGCTCAACCGTATCCTGCAGGAACAGCACGGCCTGCGTATCGCCGTCATCGAAAACGAGTTTGGCCAGGAAAACATCGACAACGAAATCCTCGTCCAGGATCCCAGCGAGCAGATCGTCGAGATGAACAATGGCTGCATCTGCTGCACCGTGCGCGGCGACCTGATCGTGGCCCTGACGAACCTGGCGCGCAAGCGCGAGGCCGGTGAGATCCGGTTCGACCGCGTCGTGATCGAGACGACGGGCCTGGCCAACCCGGGTCCGGTGGCGCAGACGTTCTTCGTCGACGAGGAAGTGGGCGCCCACTACCTGCTCGACGCCGTCGTCACGGTCGTCGACGCGCGCCACGCCATGGACCAGCTGGACCGCCACGAGGAAGCCCAGCGCCAGGTCGGTTTCGCCGACAAGATCCTGCTGTCCAAGACCGACCTCGTGGATGCCGCCGCCGCCCTTGAACTGAAGGCACGCATCCGCCGCATCAATCCGCGCGCACCGATCAGCACGTCGGATTTCGGCCGCGCTCCGATCAGCGACGTGCTCGACCTGCGCGGTTTCAACCTGAACGACAAGCTGGAACTGGACCCGGCCTTCCTGACGACCGCGGAAGCGCACGAGCATGGCCATGATCACGACAATGAGCACGATCACGACCACGTGCACACGGAAGCCTGCGACCACAGCCACGACCACCACCACGGCCACCACAGCGACGATATCGCGGCGTTCGTGTTCAAGAGCGAGCGCGCATTCGATCCCGAACGTCTGGATCAATTCCTCGGTAGCATGGTCCAGGTGTTCGGCCCCAACATGCTGCGTTACAAAGGTGTGTTGTCGATGGCCGGCGCGGATCGCAAGGTCGTCTTCCAAGGCGTGCATCAAATCATGGGCAGCGACCTGGGTGCAAAGTGGGCGGATGGCGAACCGCGCGGCAGCAAGATGGTGTTCATTGGTAAAAATTTACCGAAAGATGTCTTTATTCGCGGATTGGAACAGTGTTTGGTATAAACTACTCCGGTTCTATGGGACTCGTTGCGCGGTCTGGCTTTGGCTCGGTATAGTTGACCTGCGCGCACCCTGTGGTTGAACGACTGAACAGTCCCGTCCGGACAACCGGGCGTGGGCAGGTCCGGGAGACCGGGCCGTCACGGCAGCCGGCCGGCGCACACCGGAGCATCGGTGACCGCTGTGTTAGCTGATAAAATGGAAACTCTGTCGTATCAAAGGTAAGTGAAGTCATGACTAAAACAACGAAACCGAATACCGTTGCGCAGCCCGAAGAACGCCTCCTGACGGAAGAAGAAATTCGGGCCATGAGCGACGACGACTACATGAACCCGGCCCAGCTGGCGTTCTTCAAGAACCGCCTGCAGGAGCTCGAAAAGGAACTGCTGAAAAACGCAGGCGAGACGACGGAACACCTGCGCGAGACGGTGCTCGTTCCCGATCCGGCCGACCGCGCCACCATCGAGGAAGAGCACGCGCTGGAACTGCGTACCCGCGACCGCGAGCGCAAGCTGCTCAAGAAGGTCCAGCAATCGCTGGCCTCGATCGAGTCCGGCGAGTACGGCTGGTGCGAGGAAACCGGCGAACCGATCGGCATTCCCCGTCTGATCGCCCGTCCGACCGCGACCCTGTCGCTGGAAGCCCAGCAGCGCCGCGAGCTGAAGCAAAAGCTGTACGGTGACTGATCGCCGTGCGCGTCGATAAAAAAGCATGCGCCCGCCGCATGCTTTTTTATTATTGGGCCGCCGGTTTTGTGCGCACGATTTATTTCCTATGGGATACACTGGAAGAATCGCCGGCGACTTGACGCAGCTCAGGCGTGCGCGTCATGCGATCCGCGCCGCCATGCTAATGTCTCGACCGGCAAACGACTGGGCGCCGCCGCGCGGCTGACAAGGATCGGATGGGGCTCTTCGATTTTCTGAAGAAAAAAAACGACGCGCATATCAGTGCGGATGCGGACACGCGTCCGCGCCTTGCCCATCCGTCCGCGGCCGGCCCCATCACGCGCCAGGCGCTCGATACGGAAGCGGATCGCGAGCGCCAGCGCGAGATCGCCCGCGCCACCGCGGCCAAGATCGACCAGATCGAACTGGAGATGGCCTCCGCCATCTTCGACGACGACACCTGGGCCGGCAGCCGGCGTCCCCCGGCCGCCGTGTCCGTTGGCGCCGCCGCGCCCCTGCCCGATCCCGACACGGACATCCTGCTGGGCCCGGAGGACTTGCCGGACGCGGCCGCAGCCCCCTCCAGCGCGCCCGTCGTCGAGGAAGCGGCCATCCTGTATGCCAACGACCAGCTCGACGCCGCCGCGTTCCTGCTGCGCACCAGCGTGCACGATCGCACCGCCGGCGCGGGCGACCGTCTGCCGTGGTGGATGCTGTTCGACCTGTATCAGATCATGGGCCTGGAACATGAGTTCGAAAGCATCGCGATCGACTACGCCAGCCATTTCGAAACATCGCCACCCACGTACGACGCGTCCGCCGGGACGTCGCGTACGCTCACCGGGCCCGCGCTGGATGCCCAGTTTTCCGGGGTGATCCCCACAGCGAGCCTGTCCGGCCGCCTGGACGACGGGCCTCTCGCGCACGCGCAGCTCGCCCGCGCGCAGACACCATCGCCCAGTCCCCTCGTCCGGTTCGAGTTCCAGGCGATCGCCGACGTGACGCCGCAAGGTTGCGCCCTGCTGCTGGCCGCACTGCAAACGCTGCGCAAGGCAGGGCGCGAACTGGTCCTGGCCGGCGCCGATCACCTCGTCGCCGTGCTGCGCCCGATGCTGGCGATCGGCGACCGCGGCACCGGCGAGGCCCCCTGGCTGCTGCTGCTCGAACTGTTGCTGCTGACGAAACGCGAAAAAGACTTCGAGGAGACCGCGATGGATTACTGCGTCACCTTCGAGGTGTCGCCGCCGTCGTTCGAGGCGCCGCCGCGTCCGGCCGTCACAACGAGCATGGGGGCGGGTCCGGCCGCCGGTCCCGACACCGCCGGCGACCGCTTCCTGCTGCCGGCCGTGATCCGGGGCGACGGCGCGGCGCTGCTCGCCGCCATCGCCGAACACGCGCCGCGCCACCCCGTCCTCGTGCTGGACGGCTCCCGTCTCGCGCGCATCGATTACCTGGCCGCGAACGCCCTCGCCGCGCACCTGCGCATGCTGGCCGAGGAAGGGCACGACGTCGTGCTGCGCGACCTGAACCATATCGTCGCCGCCCTGCTGCGCCTGCTCGGCATCGGCGACCGTGTCCGTCTGTACGCCCATAAATACTGAGCAACCGGCCCTCCGCAACCGGCGTGCTTTGTGTCAAACTTTACGTTCAGACATGATCCAGTCTTGCAATTTCATATCGGATCCCCACTTGCGTTGAGCAGATCAACCACGAGGCAAATATGGAACAATTTCACGGTACGACGATCGTCAGCGTCCGGCGCGGTAACCAGGTCGCGCTCGGCGGCGATGGACAGGTTACCTTGGGCAACGTCGTCATGAAGGGCTCGGCGCGCAAGGTGCGCAAGCTCTACCAGAACAAGGTGCTGTGCGGCTTTGCCGGCGGCACGGCCGACGCCTTCACCCTGCTCGACCGCTTTGAAGCGAAACTGGAAAAACACCAGGGCAACCTGCTGCGCTCCTCGGTCGAACTGGCCAAGGACTGGCGCACCGACCGCGTGCTGCGCCGCCTGGAAGCCATGCTGCTGGTGGCCGACCGCGAAAAGACCCTGATCATCACCGGCAATGGCGACGTGCTCGAGCCCGAGGACGGCATTGGTGCGATCGGTTCGGGCGGCATCTACGCCCAGTCGGCCGCCAAGGCCCTGCAGGAAAATACCGATCTCGCCCCGGCGGACGTGGTCAAGAAGGCGCTGACCATCGCAGGCGAGCTGTGCATCTACACGAACATGTCGCACATCATCGAGACGCTGGAATAACCGGCTCTCCCGTCCGAAAGCATTCATGAGCACATCTATGAACATGACTCCGTCCGAAATCGTCTCGGAACTCGACAAGCACGTCGTCGGCCAGGGCAAGGCCAAGCGTGCCGTATCGATCGCGCTGCGCAACCGCTGGCGCCGCCAGCAGGTCGAGGAACCGCTGCGCCACGAGATCACCCCGAAGAACATCCT
>NZ_JBFUDR010000411.1:0-4343 GCF_056404615.1 Massilia sp. P2_C2
GTATTTCGCTTTGGCGTTTTCCAGCGCGGCAGCGTCTTGCGCCGCACCGAAGTCGGATTGAGCGGAGACGACGAGTTGTTCCAGCACGAGGTTTGCGGAATCCATGCTTGTTCTTTTCCTGTTTTGATGGCGGGAGGCGCCAGAAACAAAAACAGGGCATCGGTCGTGAAACCTTTGCCCCGTCCTTTGCGCATCGTCCGCCCTCGAGCGGCGCGATGCTGGTCTTGCATTCACTGTCTGATTAAGCAGCCAGCTTTGCCTTGACGGTGTTCACGATAGCGGCAAAAGCCGGCTTGTCGTTGACAGCCATGTCGGCCAGGACTTTACGGTCCAGTTCAATCGCGGCTTTCTTCAGGCCGTTCATGAATGCGCTGTAGGTCATGCCGTGCGAACGCGAAGCCGCGTTGATACGGGTGATCCACAGTGCGCGGAAAACGCGCTTCTTGTTGCGGCGGTCGCGGTATGCGTACTGGCCAGCACGCATGACGGCTTGCTTGGCAATACGGAATACTTTGCTGCGGCGGCCACGATAGCCTTTGGCAAGCTCAAGAACCTTCTTGTGACGGGCACGTGCAGTAACCCCACGTTTTACTCGAGGCATATTCGCTCCTTAGTGTGAGATTAAACAGCAGACGGCATCATGCGATAGACGCTTTGGACGTCGGACGCATTGATGTTGCGGGTGCCACGCAGCTGGCGCTTGTTCTTGGTGGTTTTCTTGGTCAGGATGTGACGCTTGAACGCCATACCCGATTTGACGGTACCACCCGGGCGCACGCGAAAACGCTTCTTCGCGGAGCTTTTGGTTTTCATTTTCGGCATAGTCTTCTGCCCTCTTACAGGCAGCCTCATATGTAACAGGATTGCAGGTGGCAGCAACGCTGCTCTTGGATGCCTGCTTTCACTTGTCTCTGCAGCGGAAGCGGGTCCACTACAGTGTTGCATTCCCGTTCTTGCGAACATGGGAACCGCAGATTCTAGCACATGTTTTCGCCGTAGGGTGGACGGCTTTGTCGTCCACGCGTTCAACAAACGCATGATCGGCCGTACACACGCTGGTTGAACGCGTGGGCACGCAGTGCCCACCCTACCCGCAACGCGACCGATAACACAGAAATGGAATAGACCAGGCCCGGGCCGCGGGGCACACCCGGGGCCCGGGCCTGGCCCGGCTAGACTGTCACTGCGAGAAACGAACTGCGCGAACCCGCGGCGAAGCTGGCGAAGCGTTATTTCTTCTTCTTCGGCGCGACCACCATGATCATCTGGCGGCCTTCCAGTTTCGGAAACTGCTCGACCTGGCCGTACGGCTCAAGGTCGCCGCGCAGGCGTTCCAGCATGCGCGCACCGATGTCCTGGTGGGCCATCTCGCGGCCACGGAAGCGCAGCGTGATCTTGGTCTTGTCGCCCTCTTCCAGGAACTTGATCAGGTTACGCAGCTTGATGCTGTAGTCACCCTCGTCGGTACCCGGACGGAACTTGATTTCCTTGACCTGGATGATCTTCTGCTTCAGCTTCGCTTCGTGCGCCTTCTTCTGCTCCGAATACTTGAACTTGCCATAGTCCATCAGGCGGCAAACCGGGGGAACCGCGTTCGGCGCGATTTCCACCAGATCCACGTTCGCTTCTTCAGCCAGACGAAACGCGTCGGCCAGGCTCACAATGCCCAGCGGCTCGTTGTCTACCCCGTTCAAACGCATTTCCGGGTAGTTGATTTCGCCATTGATGCGATGTGACGACTTGTCAGTAGCTATGTTGTTTCCTTTGAATGTTGTGTGGGTTTGGCCGTCTCAAGGCGGAGTGCGGATTACTTTGCCTTGGATGCTACCTCGCCTTGGAGGCGTTCCAGCAGCGCATCGACCGACATGACACCGAGGTCGACATTGCCGCGGGCGCGAACGGCCACGGTGTTGGCATCCCGCTCTTTATCGCCGACAACTAGGATGTACGGCAGTTTTTGGACGGAATGCTCCCGAATTTTATAGGTAATCTTCTCGTTCCGCAAATCAGCGTGCACACGCAAACCGGCCGCCTTGAGCTTCATCTCGACCTGTTTGACGTAATCGGCCTGCGCGTCCGAGATGTTCAGGATGGCAACTTGCACCGGCGCCAGCCACAGCGGCAACGCGCCCGCATAGTTCTCGATCAGGATGCCGATGAAGCGCTCCATCGAGCCGACGATCGCGCGGTGCAGCATCACCGGCACCTTGCGGGTATTGTCTTCCGCGACATATTCGGCGCCCAGGCGGCCCGGCATCGAGAAGTCGACCTGCATGGTGCCGACCTGCCACGGACGGCCCAGGCTGTCCTTCAGGTGGTACTCGATCTTCGGACCGTAGAATGCCCCCTCGCCCGGCAGCTCCGTCCAGCTCACGCCGCAGCCGCGCAACGCGGAACGCAGCGCCTCCTCGGCCTGGTCCCACACTTCGTCGGAACCGATACGGTTATCCGGACGCAGCGCGATCTTGACGTCGATGTTGTCGAAGCCGAAATCCTCGTACACCTGCATCGCCTGGGCGTGAAAGGCCACGACCTCCGCAGCAATCTGCTCTTCCGTGCAGAACACGTGGCCGTCGTCCTGGGTGAAGCCGCGCACGCGCATCAGGCCGTGCAGCGCGCCCGACGATTCGTTGCGGTGGCACTGACCGAACTCGCCGTAGCGCAGCGGGAGTTCGCGGTAAGAACGCAGGCCGGCGTTGTAGATCTGCACGTGGCCCGGGCAGTTCATCGGCTTCAGCGCATAGGTGCGGTTTTCCGACTCGGTCGTGAACATGTTTTCACGATAATTGTCCCAGTGGCCGGTCTTCTGCCACAGGCTGACGTCGATGATCTGCGGCGCCTTGACTTCGTTGTAGCCGGTGACCTGGTAGGTCTTGCGCATGTATTGCTCGACCTGCTGCCAGATCGCCCRGCCCTTCGGATGCCAGAAGATCAGGCCCGGCGCCTCGTCCTGGAAGTGGAACAGGTCCAGCTGCTTGCCCAGCTTGCGGTGGTCGCGCTTTTCCGCCTCTTCCAGCATGTGCAGGTATTGCTCCTGGTCTTCCTTCTTCGCCCATGCGGTGCCGTACACGCGTTGCAGCATCTCGTTCTTCGAGTCGCCGCGCCAGTACGCGCCCGCCAGCTTCATCAGCTTGAAGACTTTCAGCTTGCCGGTCGACGGCACGTGCGGGCCGCGGCACAGGTCGGTGAACTTGCCTTCGGTGTACAGCGACACGTCTTCATTGGCCGGGATCGACGCGATGAGCTCGGCCTTGTAGTCTTCGCCGATGGATTTGAAGTACGCAACGGCCTCGTCGCGCGGCAGCACCTTGCGGGTGACCGGCTCGTCCTTCTTGGCGAGCTCGGCCATTTTCTTCTCGATGGCCTGCAGATCTTCGGGGGTGAACGGGCGCTTGTAGGAAAAGTCGTAGTAGAAGCCGTTGTCGATCACGGGGCCGATGGTCACTTGCGCTTCCGGGAACAATTCCTTGACGGCATAGGCCAGCAAGTGCGCGGTCGAGTGGCGGATGACGTCCAGGCCTTCCGGATCCTTGTCCGTGACGATGGCCAGGTCGGCATCGTCCTCGATCAGGAACGAGGTGTCGACGACCTTGCCGTTGACCTTGCCGGCCAGCGCGGCCTTGGCCAGGCTCGGGGCGATGCTGGACGCCACCTGGGCGACCGTCACCGGACCGTCGAATTGACGGCTCGAGCCGTCCGGGAGTCGAACATTCAACATTGTGAGCTCCATCTCGGCGCCGTTGCGCCCGTTGAGGTTGGTAGATTTAAAAACAGGAACTATGGACGAAAAAAAACGCGCACCAGGCGCGTTTTTTTCAGTGTCGTCGAACGATTGCGAAAGACAAAATGACACCCTACCGCGTCTAGYGATTCCCCCACAACGTCGTTGTAGTTCGCGGTGTCATAACCGTCTGTGCCTTTCTCGCTCTTACTGACGACAGGACGCGATAAACCTGCTGCGCGTTGCATTTCCAGGAAATGCTGCCGCTCGCGACGGTTTCTCGAGTCCTGTCTTTGGTGTTCTGGTGGGCGGTGCAGAATTCGAATCTGCGACCCCTTGGATGTCGACCAAGTATTCTAACCAGCTGAACTAACCGCCCGTATGCCGCCATTATAAGGGGATCGACCACACACTGCAAGACGCCCGGTATACTGCCGCCTGTTTCCTTATTTCTTATCTTACATGTCCGACCAAGCCGGCTCCTCCGCCCACCTGCACGCCCACCTCGACGGCGACGCCCGCCATGCCCACACGATCGAAGGCCGCAGCCAGAAGGCGCTCGCGATCGCCCTCGGGCTGACCCTGCTGTATGCGGTGGTCGAGGTCGTCAGCGGTTTCCTGT
>NZ_JBFUDR010000412.1:0-4342 GCF_056404615.1 Massilia sp. P2_C2
TGGCTGGTGTTGTAGATGGCACGTGCCAGCGGMGGCAGCGCGATCGTCTCGATCTGGTGCTTCGCCGCGACCTGGCGGATGTACAGGGCCATCTCGTCGATGCCCTTCGCCACCACGTAGGGCGCTTCCGCACGCTTGGTGTCGTACTTCAGCGCGACCGCGTAGTGCTCGGGGTTCACGATCACCACGTCGGCCGTCGGCACCGTCTTGTTCACGTTGCGGCGTGCCATCTGCTGCTGCAGCTGGCGGATGCGCGCACGGATCTCGGGCTTGCCCTCGGTGCTCTTGTATTCTTCCTTCACTTCCTGCTTGCTCATGCGCTGTCCGCGCGCGAACAGGAAGGCCTGCAGCGGCACGTCGATCAGCGCGAACAGCACGAACACGGCGACGAGCGCCATCAGGCCGTCGAACATCATGCCGGCGCCGTGCAGCAGCGCATCAGGCAGTGGCATGCGCTGCAGGTCGACCCAGGCCGACAGCGCGGAGCGCACGACGTGCACGAGCACGAGCGCCAGCAGCGCGGCCTTGGCGACCGACGTCCCGAACTGCGTCCAGTGCTTGCCCGAGGCGAGCTGGCCCAGGTTCTTCACCGGCGAGAAGCGGTCGAACTTCGGCACCAGGTTGTTCGTCGAGACGACCCAGCCGCCCGGCACGAGGCTGACCGCCACCACCGCGAGCGGCACGCCCAGCAGGGGCAGCACCATCTTCACGAGCAGCACGGCGGCGCCGCCCCACACGACCGACATCGCGTTCTCCATCGATCCGGCCGCACCAAGCGGGGCATACACGAGCCGGAACAGCGACCGGAACGATTCCAGGTAACCGGGCAGCAGCAGCACGAACAGCTTCAGGCTGGCCAGGATGCCGACCGCCGTCGCCAGGTCCTTCGAACGGACGACCTGGCCCTGCTCGCGCGCCTTCTTCAGCTTCTGGGCTGAGGCCTTTTCCGACTTGTCGCCGCCGGTATCGTCAGCCATGCGCCGCCCTCATCTGCTGCTGGAGCATCTCCAGCACCTGGTTCGTCATCTGCACGTAGTGTTCCGGGATGAAGCGCACGACCTGCACGAGCATCATCAGGCCGAACAGCGTCACCAGCGAAAAGCCCAGCGAGAACAGGTTCAGCGACGGCGCCACCCGGTTCAGGAAGCCGAAACCGACCTGCACCACCATCGTCGAGAACACGATCGGCAGCGCCAGCAGGATGGCGGCCGAGAACACCCAGCCCACGTTCAGCGCCACCGTCTCCAGCAACAGTCCCCCGTAACCGCCACCGACGGGCCAGGCGCGGAAGCTCTGGCCCAGCACGCCCGCAAGCACCAGGTGGCCGTCCACCGCGAAGAACACCAGGATCGCGACGAGGCCCAGCAGGCCGGAGATCACGTCCGACTGCTGGCCGTTCACGGGGTCGTTCATCTGCGCCATCGAAAAGCCCACCTGGCTCGAGACGAGGAAGCCGAGCATGTTCACGACCGCCATCGTCAGCTGCAGCGCGAGGCCGATCACGCCGCCGATCACGGCCTGTTCGACCATCACGACGACGCCCGCCAGCGAGAACGGATCCGGCAGGCCGGCAGCGCCTTTCGTCAGCGGCAGCATCAGGAACGCGAGCACCACCGACAGCAGCGCGCGCACCGGGACCGGAACCAGCGCGTCGCCGATGACCGGGGCCGTCGACAGCAGCGCCATGATGCGGCAGAACGGCCACCACAGCGCGCTGATGAACGGCAGCAGCAGGTGGGTAACTTCCAGCATCAGGTAACCAGGGTCGCGGCGCGCTGGAACACGCTCACGCAATAGTCCATCAGTTTGCCGGTCATCCAGTGGCCGGCCAGGATCAGGGCCACCAGCGTGACGAGGAGACGCGGCAGGAAGCTCAGCGTCTGTTCGTTGATCTGGGTGGCGGCCTGCACGAGGGCGACGATGACGCCGGCCACGAGGCCCGGCACCACCAGCACCATCACGAGCAGCATCACCAGCTGCAGGGCTTCGACGATGAAGTCGACGGCGATATCAGGAGTCATGTGATTGAATGCGATGCTAGATGCCGTGGATGCTGCTGACCAGCGTGTTCACGGTGAGAGTCCAGCCGTCGACCAGCACGAACAGCAGCAGCTTGAACGGCAGCGAGATGACGAGGGGCGACAGCATCATCATGCCCATCGCCATCAGCACCGACGACACCACCAGGTCGATGATCAGGAACGGAATGAACAGCATGCAGCCGATCTGGAAAGCACTCTTGAGTTCGGACAGCACGAAGGCGGCCAGCTTCACCGTGAACCCGCGGTCCATCGGCTTCATCTCGGCCGGTTCGCCGGCCAGGTGCGCGATCTGGGCCAGCGCCGTCTTGCTCGTCTGGGCCAGCATGAAGCGCGACAGCGGCACCTCGGCGACCTTCAGCGCCTGCTCCAGCGAGATCTTGTCCTTGTCGTACGGGACGAACGCCTCGGTCCAGACCTGTTCGCCGACGGGACGCATGACGAGCAGCGTCAGGATCAGCGCGACGCCGGTGACGATCCGGTTGGGCAGGCCCTGCTGCAGGCCCAGGGCCTGGCGCAGCAGCGACAGCACGATCACGAAGCGGGTGAAGCTGGTCATCATCATGACCATCACGGGCAACAGCCCGAGGATGGTCATCAGGACCAGGATCTGCGACTTCACCGTCAAGCCGCTGGTGGAGCCCGGGATCACGCCGGGCAGGACGTCCGGTCCCGCCGGCGCGGCCCACGCGCCCGCGCTGGCCAGCAACAGCAACACGCCGCCCGCGAGCGGCGCATGGCGGCGCAGGAAGACCCCGGCGCCGCGGCAATGCAACGTCATGACGTGATCAGGTCCAGGTTGAGGCCGTCCAGGTCGATGACCTTCAGGCCATACTGCTCGCCCGCGACGACCACTTCGGCGCGTCCGATCGCGGCGCCATTGACCTTGATGACGAGCGGCTCGCCCGCCATGGCGTCGAGCGGCAGCACGCTGTCCGGACCGATCGCCATCAGTTCCTGCAGCGAGATGCGGGCCGAGCCCACTTCCAGCGTCAGCGTCACCGGAATGCGGCGCATCATCTGCGGCAGGCGCGGCGCCGCCTTCGGGGCCGCCGCCGCGGGCTTGTCCGCGGCGTCGTCGTCAGTTGCTGCGTCGTCGATGAGGATGTCGCCACCGGCGAATTGATCGTTCAGGTTCATGTCTGTTTACTCGGCGTCTTCAAAAGAGGTTAAACACAGCTTGCCCTTGTGCTCGGCGACCGCGGCGGTAAACAACCGCGCCTCGTCGAGCAGGACGTCGGCCCGGCCCACGTTCACCGGAATCACGTCGCCCACCTTCAGGTCGAACAGTGTGCCCAGGGTGATTTCCTTGCTGACCAGGCGGCCGTCCAGCTTGACCTGGAGCCTGGTCGCAAGCGGCTCGGCCGGACCGCGCGGGGCGGCCTGGCGGGCGTTCTCCGGGCGCAGCGTGCCCAGGATCATGGCCATCAGTTGCTGGTCGGGTGCGACCCAGAACTGGCCGGTGTGATCGTTATTGCCACGGACCTGCACGCGCAGGGCCCAGTTGCTTTCGCCCGGCATTGCCGAAGGCACCACGGCATTTGCCGGAATCGGGCGCGGCGCGACGTCCATTGCCACACTGGCAGCGACGCGTGCATACAACAGATCCACCATCTGTTGCGTCAGTACGACGCCAAGTCGTTCTTCGGTGGCCGTCACGCGCTCCGTTTGCGGATCCCGCGGCGTTGCGCCTGCGCTACGGCCACCGTAGCGTCGCTCCAATAGTGTCAGTAATAAACCACGCTCAAATGCCACGGCGACAGTGCCCAAAGCACCCAGCACGGCCATCCAGCGCAAATTGTTGTCTTGCGGCACACGGCCGAATTCCAGACTCTCGAGACGCCAGCCGGCCCAGTAACGACGGGCGCTACCCTGCATTGCGGTATCCAGGTCATCCTCAAGGCGCGCCGCGAACTGGGGCAGCAGATGTACCGGACGCCCCAGGAGACAGGGGTCGAGCACTTGGTGCTGCAGGGCGGTATCGGGGTTTGAAGTCGGCATGGTCGGTTAAAAAATTGATAAGCTGAGATGCTTTCTTTTCATTCCTCAGGGCAACAATTATACCCGGGAAATTGTGTCGCGCCATTTGATTTTCCCCTTTGAATTCGCCATTGCCCTACGGTAAGATGTAGTTACTGCGCTGGGAAAAACAAAAATTCAACTCTGGGTGACTGACGAAACCGCTGCTATTCTCCTCGGTTCCGGCGAAGAAACCAAGCCACAGTATGACGCTGAAATTTAACAATTTTCCAAAAGTCAACAAAAGTTGTATCGATTGCAAAGTAAAGCCGACGGTGCAACAT
>NZ_JBFUDR010000413.1:0-4342 GCF_056404615.1 Massilia sp. P2_C2
TGGTGCCCACGGAGGGACTCGAACCCCCACACCTCGCGGCACATGGACCTGAACCATGCGCGTCTACCAATTCCGCCACGTGGGCATTGGACCGCTTTGCCAGTATTGCTCGACGTTGCCGTCGAATTCCGCTACGATATCAGGCTTTGCCGTTTTGCGCTAGACCAACTTTCGTTTGGTCCAGAGCGCGGATTGCCTGTGCAGCGTCTTCGTTTCCGGCTGTGCCGTATCCGAAGAGACCGAAAGTATAGCGGATGGCCGGCAAATGTCAAAGGCCTCCGAGCGGGACGATCGCTGCACGCTTCGTCGGCGGCGTTAGGCGAATCCCGCCGTCCTCCGTTACACTACGCCTGCCCAAGTGTCAACGTAACGAATCCGCGCCATCGAACCGATGGATGGCGCCCCACTGAAAAGAAGAATACGAATTTGAAGCACCCAACTCATACCATTCCAAGCCGCGAGGAAATCCTCGGCGTGTTCCGCCAGGCCCAGGCCCCGCTCGACAGCGGCGCCCTCGCCCGAGCCCTGCAAGTTAACCCGGAAGCGGAAGGCGTGCTGGCGCGCCGCCTGAATGCGATGGAGCGCGACGGCCAGCTCCGCGCCAATCCCGCCGGCGAATATGCGCTCACCGATCACTCCAGTTTTATTTCCGGCCGCATCAGCGCGCACCGCGACGGCTTCGGCTTCGTGATCCCGGACGAGGGCGGCGAAGACCTGTTCCTCCCGGATAAGGAGATGCAGAAAGTCCTGCATGGCGACCGCGTGCTGGCCCGAGTCGTCGGCACCGACCGCCGCGGACGCGCCGAAGGCACGATCGTCGAGGTCAGGGAACGCGCCAATACCCACGTCATCGGCCGCCTGCTGAACGAGAACGGCGTCTGGGTCGTCGCGCCGGAAGACAAGCGCATCGGCCAGGACATCCTCGTGTCCGGCGCGCCCGGCAAAGCGAAGGCCGGCCAGATCGTCAGCATCGAACTGGTCGAGCAGCCGTCGCGCTTCCGCCAGCCGACCGGCAAGATCGTCGAGGTGCTGGGTGAACTGGACGATCCCGGCATGGAGATCGAGATCGCCGTGCGCAAGTTCGGCGTGCCGCACATCTTTTCGCAGCCTGCGGTCAAGCAGGCCGGCAAGTTGCCGAACGAGGTGCGCGACGCCGACCTGGGCGAGCGCGTCGACCTGCGCGACGTGCCACTCGTCACCATCGACGGCGAGGATGCGCGCGACTTCGACGACGCCGTGTACTGCGAACCCGTCAAGATCGGCCGCGCGAAGGGCTACCGCCTGCTCGTGGCCATTGCCGACGTGAGCCACTACGTCAAGCCGGGCGATGCCCTCGATGGCGACGCGCTGGAGCGTTCCACGTCCGTGTACTTCCCGCGCCGCGTGATCCCGATGCTGCCGGAAAAGCTGTCGAACGGCCTGTGCTCGCTGAACCCGGCCGTCGACCGCCTCACGCTCGTGTGCGACATGGTCGTGACGGGTGAAGGCGAGGTCAAGGCCTACCAGTTCTATCCGGCCGTGATGCACTCGGCCGCGCGCCTGACCTACAACGAGGTCGCCGCGATCCTGGGCAATACGAACGGGCCGGAAGCCGGTCGCCGCCCGGGCATCGTGCCGCACCTGCTGAACCTGAACGAGGTGTTCCGCGCGCTGCTGCAGGCGCGCCAGGAGCGCGGCGCGATCGATTTCGAGACGACGGAGACGTATATCGTCTGCAACGCGATGGGCAAGATCGAAAAGATCCTGCCGCGCACCCGCAACGATGCGCACCGCCTGATCGAGGAATGCATGCTGGCCGCCAACGTGTGCGCAGCCGATTTCCTCATCCGCCATGACCAGCCGAGCACGTTCCGCATCCACGCCGTCCCGACCGAGGAAAAGCTGAACCAGCTGCGTACCTTCCTGAAGCAGGTCGGCCTGAACCTGGGCGGCGGCACGACGCCGCAGGCGCGCGACTACGCCGAGCTGATGGAACGCATCAAGCAGCGCCCTGACGCCACGCTGCTGCAGACGATGCTGCTGCGCTCGATGCAACAGGCCGTCTACAGCCCGGACAACGTCGGCCACTTCGGCCTCGCGTACGAGGCGTACGCCCACTTCACGAGCCCGATCCGCCGCTATCCCGACCTGTTGACGCACCGCGCCATCAAGGCCGTGTTGAAAGGCAAGAAATACGAGCCGACCAATATCGATCTGTCGAAGCTGAACACAACGGTGTCGAACGCGGCGCGCAAGCAGGCCGCAAAGGACAAGGCGGAAGGCAAACAGAAGAATCCGAAGGACCTGACGATCTGGGACGCGCTGGGCGTGCACTGCTCGGCCAACGAGCGCCGTGCCGACGAAGCGTCGCGCGACGTCGAGAACTGGCTCAAGTGCTACTACATGAAGGATCGCCTGGGCGAGGAATTCACGGGCGTGATCTCGGGCGTGACGCCGTTCGGCATCTTCGTCCAGCTCGACCAGCTGTTCGTCGAGGGTCTGGTGCATGTCACGGGCCTCGGCACGGATTACTTCCAGTACGACGAGGCCCGCCACGAACTGCGCGGCGAGCGCACGGGGCAGGTGTACCAGCTGACGGGCCGCGTCACGGTTCAGGTGGCGCGCGTGGATCTCGAATCGCGCAAGATCGACCTTGTGCTGGCCCAGCCGAAGGCGGATGGGGTCGTGCCGGCACCGCTGGAGCGCGCCCGCGCGGCCGCGCTGGACGCTTTGGAGCCGAAACCTCCGCGTCGCAGGAAGGCAAAAGGCGAGGCAAAAGGGGCCGCCGTGCCGGTGTCGCAGCAGGAAGCGCACGTGACGCCGGCCGAACCGGCTGCGTCCACGTTCGGCGTCACCGACGAGAGCGAAGAAGACGTCGTATTCGTGCCGCCAACGCGCGGCCGCCGCAACACCCGGAGTGCCTCACCCACAGCAAAACCGACCGCGACGAAAAAGACCGCGGCGAATAAAAGCGCTTCCACAAAAAGCGCCTCCAAAACCAGGAAGAAGAAGTAACGCATGAAAAATAAAATGATTTTTGGCTTCCACGCCGTGACCTCGCGCCTGCGCCACGAGGCCGCCAGTGTGGAAGAGATCTTCGTCGACGCAGGCCGGCAGGACCGCCGCATGCAGGACCTGATCGCCAACGCGAAGGCGGCCGGCGTCCGGGTGATGCCGGTCGAGGCCGAGCGCCTCGACAAGATCGTCGGCACCCGCCGCCACCAGGGCGTGATCGCGTTCGCCAGCCAGCTTTCGCTGGCGCGCAACCTGGACGAGCTGCTGGATGCGGTGGAAGGCCCGCCGCTGCTGCTGATCCTGGACGGCATCACCGACCCGCACAACCTGGGCGCCTGCCTGCGCGTGGCGGACGGCGTCGGCGCGCATGCCGTCATCGCCCCGAAGGACCGCTCCGTGGGCCTGAACGCGACGGCCGCCAAGGTGGCCAGCGGCGCGGCCGAAACCGTGCCGTACATCACCGTGACGAACCTGGCGCGCACGATGCGCGACCTGAAGGAGCGCGGTATCTGGCTGATCGGCACGTCCGACGATGCGGACAAGGGCCTGTACGAAGGCGATTTCACGGGCCCGACCGCGCTGGTGATGGGTTCGGAAGGCGAGGGCATGCGCCGCCTCACCCGCGAGACGTGCGACGTGCTCGTTTCCATCCCGATGTTCGGCTCGGTCGAGAGCCTGAACGTCTCCGTTGCCTCGGGCGTCTGCCTGTACGAGGCGCGCCGGCAGCGCCTGGCGCGCGAGCCGCAGTAATCTGGTCGTGCGATGGTGGGCACGGGGTGCCCACCCTACGATATTGCCATTGCCGTAGGGTGGGCTCCCCGAGCCCACCAGGCGCAAGCGCACTGCCCCCCCTAAATTGATTCCCTCATAAGCAAGTACGGTGCGGATACGCTACCATGCAGTGTCACTTGCACGAATCACGACTATGTTTTCCAAGCTGCGCGAAGATATCCAGAGCATCATCGAACGCGACCCTGCGGCCCGTAACGCATGGGAAGTGCTCACGTGCTACCCGGGCCTGCATGCCGTCGTCATGCATCGCTGGGCGCATGCTTGTTGGCGCGTCAATTTCAAGTGGCTCGGGCGGTTCATTTCCTATTTCGCCCGCATTCTCACCGGTATCGAAATCCACCCCGGCGCGACGATCGGCCGCCGCGTGTTCATCGACCAYGGCTTCGGCGTCGTGATCGGCGAGACGGCCGTCGTCGGCGACGACTGCACGATCTACCAGGGCGTCACCCTGGGCGGGACGACGCTCGTTGCCGGCACGAAACGCCATCCGACGCTCGAGCGCGGCGTGATCGTCGGTGCCGGCGCGCAAGTACTCGGGGCGTTCACGGTGGGGGAG